>NZ_JAKREY010000016.1:0-86014 GCF_022348265.1 Alteromonas sp. Cnat3-28 | reverse complement strand
CCTGACCTTTAAGGTCTGGAAGGGTTGTTATAGACGATGACGTTGATAGGCAGGGTGTGGAAGCGTTGTAAGGCGTTAAGCTAACCTGTACTAATTGCCCGAGAGGCTTAACCATACAACGCCCAAGAAGCTTTAGGCTTTTAAGTGTTGTAGACAAGCTAAGCTCTGAAAAATGAGCAGAAAGTAGAGTGAAAAGTAGTTACTCATTGATTGAATTGATATCCAGTTTTCTAGATTGTTACCAGTTTTTCCTGGCAGCCATAGCGATACGGTACCACCTGACTCCATTCCGAACTCAGAAGTGAAACGTATTAGCGCCGATGGTAGTGTGGGGCTTCCCCATGTGAGAGTAGGACACTGCCAGGTCCCAATTAAAGAAACCCGCCTAACGGCGGGTTTTTTGCTTTATATAGAAGCTATAGCATTTTATGTATGCGAGCTAACAGAATTTAGTGAAGTTGAGAGTTCTCAGCTTTACGCAGTAAACGCTACTGCAAACCAGTTTTTCCTGGCAGCCATAGCGATACGGTACCACCTGACTCCATTCCGAACTCAGAAGTGAAACGTATTAGCGCCGATGGTAGTGTGGGGTTTCCCCATGTGAGAGTAGGACACTGCCAGGTCCCAATTAAAGAAACCCGCCTAACGGCGGGTTTTTTGCGTTAGAAATGGTAGGCGTAGGATAGGTTCAGGAAGTCTAATCCGGGGTTGTCGTTGTTAAAGCCGCCGTTTGAAAAGTGCATATAGCGTAGGGCTACATGTTGTTTCTTATCGATCTCTACAAACACACCCAATCTATCTTCAAACTGATAGTTAGATCCAATATCTTTACCAGCGACTTTCTGATTACCTATGTAACTCGCTCCTATCCCCGCTTCTATATATACGGGATATTTGTCATAGAGCGTTGAAACCTGTTTCATAAATACAGGAGTTAATGACGCGCCGTAGCTTGTAATATGTGTATCGTTTTCACCATACTCCCACACTACGGCACTCACTTCCCAGTATAGCTTTAGGTCGCCAAACCAATCAGTAGTAAGCGTTTGTTCAAGTGGCCTGTACGCGAAGCGCATACCATCGATATCGTCAAAGCCGTGCATATAATCTACACTCACGGTTTGTTTCGCTTGTACGCTACTTGCGGTGAAAATAATGAAAAAAGAAAATAGAAGTAGTGATGCCTGTTTCATAATTGCTCCTTGATCTGATAATCAACAAGCAAAATTTTTTCCAATTAAAAATTATCGTAATTTCAAAGTGATAATAAAAACTAAATGCCGAACTATTCCACGCGAGTAGTGTAATTTACTGACACTGTTGAAGTTTTTACAAAGGTGTCCAGCGTGTATCTGCACTTACATGTTGCTCTTCCATCAGACGCTCGATCAGTTGCTTTGTATCTTCAATACCATACTTCGCTTTAATTTTATTTATGCTTTCAGATTCTGAAAGTATGAATGTATTGAGCTCGGCAATGATCTCGGGGTGTTTTAAGGTTGATAGCGAAAATGAGACAACGTTGTGTGGCAGGGTTAAATCAGCGGCAAATGGTCCCATTTGCGGAAAGCGACGAGCAACGTTTTTAGCGGCATTATATTCCACATCTAAAGCATCTACGTTATCGCTCTGTAGAAGATTAAGCCCATCATAAATACTGTTTACGCCTGTTACCTTAACGGTACCGTTCTTAATTTGCTGTTCCCACTTTACAGGGGAAAATCCGTCTGGTGTCGCAATTCTAGAGATATGGTTCATTCCCTTGCCTACGTTTTCACTTTTAACCAAAGTGACTGCGAACGTTTCAGTTAGCGGCTTAGAGTAAACCTTTTTAAGGCCGTGGGTTATTTGATCGTACCATCTAGAGTTGTCGGGAAAGACAAAGTCTACATTGCCTTTCTTTAACTCTATTTGAAGGCGTTTAACTGGCATGCTCAAGTATACAAAGCGATGTCCGCTTTGCTTTGAGAATGCTTCAAGAATAGCCCAACCCAACCCCTTTTCATAATCCGATGAGAAGTTGTAATACGGATAATATTCAATATTTTGAGCGCCTACGATATAGGTGTCGGCTGAAACAAAAGGGCTTGAAAGTGTGCATGCAACTGGTAGTACAACCATTTGCACAAAGCGACGAATACTATTTCCAAACCTCTTCAATTTTCAATCCTTGTTCTATCAAAAGCTTCTGAGACAACTGCTCGAAAGGGGTTATTCCGTATTTTGTTTTTATACTATCAATTAATTCTGGATTTGAGGATATGAACTTATTAAGTTCACTAATAATGTCTTGATGATAAAGCGTAGATAGGGAAAAAGGAATTTCATTATGTGGAAGCGTCAAATCTAAAGTAAATGCGTCTTGCTCATATGATAGAGGAGCAGATCGCTGGCTAACGAAATACTCCAAATCTAACCCGTCTACACGTTCTTGGTACAAAAGCGCCAAGCCTTGTTGAATATCCGTAACCCAAGTTATTTGGGTTCGTTGAGTGTCTATTCTTTCTTGCCAATTTACCGGTGTGAAGCCTAACGGCATAGCGAGGTTTTTTATCTTTTCGATGCCTTTCCCAGCGTTCTGTCGTTTTACAATTGTCCCCGTTATTGCGCTGGTTAATGGGAGGGAAAAGTACTTGTCATTTGAAGTGGTAATGCTGTTATACCAGCCTCTATTATCAGGGTATACAAAGTCAACATTACCTTTAACTAACTCGAGTTGAAGCCGTCTTATGGGCAAGCTTAAATACACAAACTCGTGTCCCGAAGCTTCAGAAAAAGCTTCTAAAATTGACCAGGCAACCCCTTTATCTGTTGATGATGCAAAATCGTAATGGGGGAAATAAGCTAAGTTTTGTGCGCCAATCACATATTTATCTGCATAAATATTAAGGCTAAACAAACAGCCAATGAAAAGCCCAATACATCGCATCATTCTAAACTCCAAAATGACTACAGCAATTTACAATATACAAATAAATTATCTTTGAAGCATTTCCTTGAGAGGAAGTTTTTTAATACAAAAATAAATCGCGTATCTATACACCATAATTTATCGTTTTGCGGGTGTAAAATATTCAGTGAAAATCTCTTGAACTTAATGACAGCTTTTCGAGCCACGGCGTCCGATCAATAAGCTTACCTGCGATGATATGAATAACTCCCTCTTTGGAGTGTTCAATAATACCATTTACCTGTAGCAGTTTAGCTTTTAAGAATGTTTGTTGCTGAGCACGAGCGGTAGCTTGCCACACCACAACGTTCATATTGCCTATATCATCTTCCAAAGTCAGAAAGGTAACACCTGCGGCAGTGCCTGGTGCTTGACGACCTGTTACTGCGCCAAGCACTTTTACAACAGATTTATTGGTCTTGTCTTTAAGTGAATTGGACCAGCTTATGTCTTTAAGCTTATGCTGCTTCTTGAGTAAAGAAATAGGGTGGTTATTTACTGATAAGCCGGTTGAGGCATAGTCTTCAAGTAAGTTTTCTGCCTCGGTCGGTGCAGCACCCAGTGGTGTGGCATTTTTATCTGCATAAAAATCGTCAGTATCAAACAGTGGTAAACGCGTTTGAGTATCCATAATTCGCCAGCGGGTTTCGTATCGGTTGCCTGAAATAGTGCGAAGGGCATCGGCGCTAGCCAGTGCCTCTAGTTCATTACTTTTAAGCGATAGTTGCTGTAATTGTTCAACATTGGTATAGCCCTTATCTGAGCGGTTTTCCACGATAAGCTGAGACGATGCTTCACTTAAGCCTTTAATAAGCTTAAGGCCAAGCTGAATGTGTTTTTCTTGGCCTTGTACCACCAAAGAATGCTCAACGTCAGACTGGTTAACACAGGGCGCCTCTACCCGTATGTGATGACGCTTAGCGTCTTGAACTAACTGGGACGGGGAATAAAACCCCATGGGCCAGCTATTTAATAGCGCTACGTAAAACTCAACGGGAAAGTAAAACTTCAACCAGCAAGATACATAAGCTAATACGGCAAAAGACGCTGAGTGAGATTCAGGAAAGCCGTAACCTGCAAAGCCTTTTATTTGTTCAAATAAGTTGTGGGCGAACGTACTGTCATAGCCTTTGTCCGTCATCCCCTTAATAAGCTTGTCTCTGAACTCAAAAATTCTACCGTCTTTTTTCCAGCTCGCCATTGCGCGCCGCAGTTGATCGGCTTCTCCGCCACTGAAGCCAGCTGCAACCATGGCAAGCTGAATCACTTGCTCTTGAAAGATAGGCACGCCCATGGTGCGAGACAGAACTTTCTCCACATCTTTAGATGGGTAGCTAATGGTTTCGTTACCGTGTCGGCGTATCAAATAAGGGTGAACCATATCACCCTGAATCGGACCTGGCCGTACAATGGCTATTTGTACGACCAAATCGTAATAGCGACGAGGTTTGAGCCTTGGCAGCATAGACATCTGAGCCCGTGATTCTATTTGAAAAACGCCTACCGTATCGGCCCGACAAATCATATCGAAAACCTGTTTGTCATCTCCAAGCTTAGTAATGAACGGAATACTGGTTTCAACAGGGTACTGTTTATTGATAAGCGAGAATGCACGACGAATAGCGCTTAACATCCCAAGTGCCAGCACATCGACCTTTAAGAGACCCAAGGTTTCAATGTCGTCCTTATCCCACTGAATAATAGTACGCTCTTCCATCGCGGCGTTCTCAACAGGAACAAGATCGTAGAGCGGCCCTGCGCTAATAACAAAACCACCTACGTGTTGCGACAAGTGTCGGGGCGTGCCGAGTAAAGCTTCGGTAAGGGTAATTAACTGCTGTACTCTAGGCTCCTCAGGATTTAGCCCAAGCCCTGCCAGTTGAGACTTCCACGGAATAACGCTGTCCCGTCGATTAATCTGCTTTACCACAAAATCAAGCTGTGATTCGCTAAAGCCCAGCGCCTTGCCCACATCTTTAAAAGCCGATTTGAAGCGATAGCAAATAACCGTAGCCGCGATAGCGGTTCTTTCCCGGCCGTACTTTTGATAAATGTATTGGATGACCTCTTCACGGCGTTGATGCTCAAAATCCACATCAATATCTGGCGGTTCGTTACGCTCTTTGGAAATAAAGCGCTCGAACAGCACACTTATTTGCCTTGGGTCTACTGCGGTTATTTCCAAGCAATAGCACACTACCGAGTTGGCCGCAGAGCCGCGCCCTTGATACAAAATGCGTTGCCGCTTGGCAAATTGAACAATGTCGTAAATGGTTAAAAAGAAATACTCGTACTCTTGTTCGGCAATAAGCGTAAGTTCTTTTTCTATGGTTTGGCGGATATCAGGGGTTATACCTTCAGGAAAGCGCACTTTTATGCCGGCCTCTACACGTTCCCGCAAATACGAAGTGGGCGTATACCCTTCAGGTACAAGCTCTGCAGGATAGTGGTAGCGCAGCTCTTCTAAAGAAAATGTGAATGCGTGGGCAAGGGCATTGGTATTGGCAATCCATTTCTCAGGGTAAAGCTTCTTAATTTTTTGTACGGTTCGCAGACTACGCTCTGCATTACTCAACGCATCCCGACCTATTTTGTCTACACTGGTATGCACGTTAGTAGCATGCAATACATGTTGAAGCGGCAGTCTGTCGGCGTGATGCATGAGTACACCTGTACAGGCAATAACAGGAAAAGGATAGGCAGACTGCAGATGATTGTAATGCGCAAACCTGTGGTGATCCCGTCCGTCTAATAGGCGCTGAGCGCCAATATAGGCATCAATACTAGGGTGTTTTTGCAGCCATTCAGCCCAATGCTTGTCTTTAGCTTCTTTGCCGCTTGGTAACCAAATGAATTTGCAATGGCGAATGGTACGCAAGTCCCACTCAGCTAGTTGGTATTCACCTTTATCAGAGCGACGCCTCGCGTTAGTAATAATTCGGCACAGTTCGCTATAGGCCGCTTTGTTCGGGCACAACAGCACAAAAGATAAAGTGTCATCAAATACAAAGTAACTACCCACAATAAGCGTAATCGGTAGACCCTGATGCTTAATTTCATCGAAAGCTCGTACTACTCCCGCCACTGAGCATTCATCGGTAATGGCAAGCGCGTCGTAACCAAGGAAAGAAGCCGTGGTAACAAGCTCTGCGGGGGAAGAGGCGCCGCAAAGAAAGCTATAATTGCTTTGGCAAAAGAGCTCACTGTATTTCATGATATTGCCTTTACCCTTTTCTTTAACCGCATACCGCTAGCAAAAAAGGCCCTGCACCCACCAGCGGCTCTCTTCATCTTTAAACACTAAAAGCCTTACGCATTGCTCAGTTTGGGCGATGAAATAATCACGCTTTGTTGGGCTGTCATGCCACCACTCACTGTGTAATCGCACGGGGCCAAAGCAAATTTGGGTAGCCTGAATAAGCGGTTTAGGTACATCAAAAGTGAAGGTGGGCGTAATGTCACTGCTATAAGCATAATTACGGGTGCAGTTACCGACGCTCGACTCCGTCACCGTCATATATTCAAACTGATGGCTGTCGGCAGCGCGAGGTTGAAACGTACTGTTATCGCCTAGCTTCGCGTTTAAGCGCCCAATTAATTGCTTCTGTGCGATATCGTTAAATCTGTCGCTAAAAAAGTCGCCATTCTGCGTATCCATTTCTTCAAATTGCTGACAGGTAAGTGCAATGGCTGTGGCTGGCTCAGGCAACACCAGATTCTCAGTTTTAAGACTAAACAACGGCAGCCAACTTTGTACTGAGGACTGAGGCAGTGCCGAACGTATATTAATATCCATTACAGGTGCTTCTCTGAAATGAATATGTACACTGATGCTGGATGTATATAAGTTTCTTGCCCGTAAATAGTGAGACAAATGCTCAAACTGCTGGCTGACAAAAGGGGTTAGATGCTGCGTATTTTCAATATCAAAAGGCAATAGGATAAAGTTATCGAAGTGCTCCAAAGGCCTAAATAACGTAACCCGTGGAAAGGTTTCTCCCCTTAACGCAGTAAGATACATAATAGTGTTATTGTCAAAGCGCCGACCCAGTTCTTGTACCGGCATGGCCAACAGCTGTTGTACGCAGGAAACGCCCACCCTTGCCAATGAGTCAATGACTTTGGGAGATAGAGCCGTAATAGAAAGCGGGCACGCACTTAGCGCTTTTTTTATGTCATCGGGTGTATGTAAGTAGGTGTTAAATTTATGAAGCGCTAATACTTTTGCGGCCTCAATTGTCCATGCGCTAGCAAAATGATAACGAATATCTGCTTCTGCCAGTGCTTGAGTTAATGTTTTCCACAGTGGCGTATGACCGCCATAGTAATGAGTTAGGTTATCTAGCCTTACTGCCAGACCGCTGACACTATTCGAGTGAATGTGGTTGTCTAATACGATGTCAGAAGCCAGTGGATAAAGCCGATGGGCTAACTGCGTCAGCATATGCTTTTCGGCTTCTTCACTGAAAGGCAGAATATGTACGTAAGGGCATAGCGCCGCCGCTTGAGCTAGCCCATGCCCAATTTCAATGCCTTCTTTTTTCGCAATATCATTACACTGCGTAATTTTGTTTGTTTTACTGCAGTACACTGCAACGGGAGTATTCGACGCTAACGCTGAATACTGGTTGTTAGTTTCGTGCTTCGACAACTGGCTATGTGCACGCTTACTTCTAGCCGCTTTGATATGGCTGTCTAAAGTTAGTTGATAGCAGTAAATATAAGCCCACAGCATCATTAGCTCACAGAGTGTAATGCCTGATCGGAAAGCGTGTTGTGTGCCATGGCCCATTTAATGGCCTGATTGTCGGGTGTCCACCGGTGGGAAATAACAATGTTATCTTTGGGCCACCCATGACGCTGCTTGCGTATGTTCACCGCCAAAGCGTGGGGTTTACCTTTTAGCGCAATATCCAACGTAATGGGTAATGCACTGTCGCTTTGATTCGAAGGAGTGGCTTGTGAATCACTTAAGCTGGCCTTTGGGTAACCTAACTGTGAGGCCTGCTGTTGCGGTGGAGTATACAGCAAGCACAGCGCATCATTATGCGTTGCCGCTACCTGCAGGCGTCGCGCTTCTTTTTGATTTACAGCATTACTCCACAGCACTACGCAATGGCAAGCCGTACTTTTTAAACATTGCTCTGCTGCCCACAAAGACTCTTGTTCAGAACTTGGTTTTACTACCAGCACTTGTTGCGCTTTAAGCCCCAAGTTTTCTAACCACGGCGACTGTAGTAGCCCGGGAGGGTTAATAAATACCACCAGCTTATGCGTACGGTGTTGGCATATAACCTGTTTAAAGAGTGAAAGTTCACCCATGCCGGTTAACGAAGAGATACGGACAAGACCTGTAGATGTAACGCCACCGTTAAGTGCTTTATCCAGACGCGGAAAACCCAGTGAAAACTTGGTTTCACTTTGTCTCTGATCTCTGGCCCGCCAAATATGCGGGTGGTTATTAAGCACGGATAACGATTTATTCATGGCACTATAATACTGTATTTTTATACAGTATTATAGTGCAGCAATAACCCTTTTCAAGACAAAAGGTTTTTGACTTGTCGTTTTAAGCGCTAACTTACTGATTAGTTTGGAAAGGTAAAAAGATTAAACTTTTAAAAGAGTGGGAACATGGCTAGGGTCGCAGGCCTTACTACATAGCAAAGCAGACGACCCTGCCATACAGTTAGCGCTGTATAGGCGTTAACGAGGGACGTAGAGTAAAATGTTACTCTTCAGATGGTTCTTTTTGAGCCTTTGCAGTCGTGCCACTTACTGTTGCTGTAACGGTTTGGCAAAAAGCAATGAAGCCGTCGGCCGTATTTTTTGACCACACCATACGCACGTTGCTAGGGAGTGCTTTCACCACCTCACGAATTTCCTCAAGCGTCACTTCTTCATTAAGCAGCACCTTATTCAGTGACTCCTCAAATGACATCCCTTTCTCACAACAGGCCATGACGATAGTCGAAAAGTTGCGCATAAGCGGGTGCAGCGCATTGTATTGAGTTTGGTCGATAAGGCGGCTTTTATAGGCGCTTTCAATACGCGCAGTAAGATTTTTCTCCAACGCATCTGTAACAAGAACAAGGTTGCGATAAGCATACGTAACCTTGTTGTTGGTCTGTTTATTCGAGTGACGCAATAGCGCCAGCTCTTTCTGTAAATTCTGCGCTCGCAGCACAAAGTAAATTAAAAACAGGATAAGTAATACAATAACACCAAATGCAACGATCATGTTTATTGTGCCTTTTGTTCTTCTATAAACGTATTGATGTTTTGCTCCAAGATAAACAGTGGAACTGAGCCGTTTTCTAACACGGCGCGGTGGAATTTACGCACATCAAAACGCTCGCCTAATGCTTTCTCTGCCTTCTTGCGAAGGCCTTTAATTTTGATTTCACCAATCTTGTAAGACAAGGCTTGCGCTGGCCAAGAGATATAGCGGTCTATTTCAGTATTTACGTTGTGTTCTGAAAGCGCGGTGTTTTCCATCATATAATCAACCGCTTGTTGACGGCTCCAGCCCATCGTGTGCATACCGGTATCCACAACCAAGCGACACGCACGCCACATTTCGTAGCTTAAGCGACCGAAGTTGTCGTACGGCGTTTCGTAAATACCTGCTTCAATACCTAAAAACTCAGAGTACAGACCCCAGCCTTCACCAAACGCTGAAATATAGGTGTTACGACGTACCATAGGTAAGTCTTCAAGCTCTGCTGCCAACGATATTTGAAGGTGGTGGCCAGGCACTGCTTCGTGCAATGTCAGTGCAGGCAATGCATACAAAGGGCGCTTATCGAGGGCATACGTGTTTACCCAGTAATATCCTGGCTGATCATCGCGGCTAGGATGAATGTAACGGCCCGTTGTATATTTGGGCGCGATAGCGTCTGGTACAGGCGCTACACCGTAGGGTGTTCTTGGCAGATACTCAAAGAGCGAAGGAAGTTTTGCGTCCATTTTCTTTGCAATAAACGACGCCTCTTTCAGCAAATCTTCAGCGCTGGTGGCATAGAATTGCGGGTCTTCGCGTAAAAACGTAATGAATTCGTTAATGTCGCCATCAAAGCCAAGCTCATCCACAATTTGCTGCATTTGCGCGCGAATGCGTTTTACTTCAGACAACCCTAAATCATGGATTTCCTGAGGCGTCATATCCGTGGTGGTGTAATGCTTGGCTCTATTGGCGTAATACGCCACGCCATCAGGCCAGTTATTCGCGGCAATATCTTCACGGGCATTAGGAATGTATTCATCTACCATGAAGTCGTAGAACATTTGATACGCAGGCAATACGCTGCTATTTATGGCAGCCTTGCCTTGCTCCGTTAGCGCTGATTTTTGCTCGGCAGTAAAGTACTCTGGGAAAAGGGTAAATGGAGAATAAAAGCCACTGTCCTCGGCGCTTTCAACAATGTATGACGCCACTGAGTTCTCAAACCCTTTCAGCACGATTTTAGGTTGCGTGTAGCCTTCTTTTAGCGCCTGTTTCATATACGCAATTTGTTGGTCAAAATAAGGCTTAAGCGCATTTAGGCGGCTAATGTAGGCCTGATAATCTTCTACGCGCTTAAAGGTGGATAAATTAGGAAGTGAGGCCATTGCCCCGTGAAAGCCATATTCTGAATTGATAGGCACTAAATGCGCGCGATACGTATATTCGTCCACATAGTTAGCTAAACGATATTGTTGCATCAGCAAGGCAATATAAGCATCAGTAGAGATGTCTTCTTTTTTATACTGACTTAAGGCCTTTTGAAAAGTACGCCATTGTTCATTTTGTGCTTTCAGGGCTTTGGGTGAGTTGTCTGGTAATACGTGAGCGAGTGAAGTATCGCCTTCGCGAGAAGCTAGAAGCGGGGAAACCGAAAGCTCGTACTGCCAAATATCGTCAAGTAGTTGATACAAGCTTTCATCGTTAAGGTCCTTTGCAGATGAGTTAACGCTGCAAATAAATAATAATGCTGCTAAAACATAGCGATACATAAGGGTCTCCGGCAACCTTCACCGGAATGACCCGGCGGTTACTCTTTCGTTGGTGTATATATTGGACTAGGGAAAGCAGTTACTTTATCAGATTTATTTTCTAATTTAGTAATTTTGGCTGAACCTTTTTTATTTACGGCGTCAATGCGCAAAATGTTGTGCATCGGAACATAAGTTTTTGTTACTTCAGAAAATTCGGTTTTCAACCTTTCATGACTAGGGTCTACAACAACACTTGTGTGAGTATCCCACACAAAGTCACCTATCTCGATAAAGCCAAACAAAGCGCCCTGCATAAGGCTTTTCACGTATAACTCATAGCGCTCACCGTTGCTGATGAACTGAACGCGGTAAAGAATGTCGTCTTTTGACATAGATGCTGCTCTTCACTAAAAAATATAAAAACACCCGGAAGCTGAGCCGGCATGCGGCTAACAATTTTACCTTGCTCCTAAAATGCGAGCAACGGTAGGAAACACATGGTAAACGTAAGCAGTTTAATGGTATTCCGCCTATTAACTGCGTTACCATGATGCACACTTAGTTATATGGTGAAATTAGAATGATAAAAAAACTCCTTATAGGTAGTGCAATGACAGCAATGACCTTTGCTGCTACTGCCCATAACCACGCATCGACAGACAATGCTTTTAACCCTGATACACAGCGAATCAAATCGCACCTGTTTTTCCTAGCAGATGATTTGCTTGAAGGTCGTGACACGGGCTCTCGTGGCCATGAAATTGCGGCGCTGTATATTGCGACCGAATTTGCTAAATATGGTTTGAAGCCAGCGGGTACAGACGGCTACATGCAAAACGTAGCGTTTCGCAAAGCGAATCTGGTTCAAGAGTCTCCCAAGTTTACTTTCACGCAAAACGGCGAAACCGTCGATTTTGACTACCCGAAAGAATATCTAGCTAGCCCGAGCTTGCTTAGCACCGAGGCTAATGTAAAAGGTGAAATGGTCTTTGTGGGCTACGGCATTGTGGCAGACGAGCTATCTCACAACGATTACAAAGACTTAGATGTAAAAGGTAAGGTTGTTGTAGCGCTTGCTGGTAAGCCAAGCGACTTTCCATCAGAAGAGGGCGCTCACTTTGCATCCGGCTATCAAAAGCAAAAGTATGCGGTAGACAATGGCGCTATTGGCATGATCACTATCACAACGCCTAAAAATGAAAAGGTACGCCCTTATCAAAGCCGTTTGAACTACATCCATACGCCGCGTATGGCATGGCTAGACGACAGTGGTCAGCCTGCAAACAGTTTTTCTCAGCTTAAAGGTGGCGCTTACATGAGTGAAGGCGCTGCGCGTAAGTTATTTGAAGGCGCAGAAAAGAGCCTTGATGACGTTTATGCACAGCTTGAAGCCGACAAAGTACCGCAAGGCTTTGCGTTAAACGGTGTGGTTGATATCAGTAAGACGAGCGTACACGACACCATCACTAGCCCAAATGTTGTGGGTGTACTTGAAGGTTCTGACCCAGAGCTTAAAAACGAGTATGTGGTTTTCTCTGCTCACTCTGACCATATTGGTTTTGCCAAGACCGTGAAGAAAGACAACATTAACAATGGTGCCATGGACAATGCGTCTGGTACGTCAGTGATGTTAGAAACTGCACGCCTGTTTAGCGAAATGGAAGAAAAGCCAAAGCGCTCAATTCTGTTCGTATCGGTAACGGGTGAAGAGAAGGGCCTGCTAGGTGCAGACTATTTTGCTCGTAATCCAACTGTACCGGTTACTTCAATGGTGGCGAACGTAAATCTAGATATGCCAATTTTGACTTACGAGTTTGCAGACGTTATTGCGTTTGGCGCGAACCACAGTGATTTGCAAGAATCAGTGGAAAAAGCGGCGGCGAATGCCAACATTGAACTAAGCCCTGACCCATGGCCTGAGCAAGCGTTATTCACTCGCTCAGATCACTATGCGTTTGTAAAGCAAGGTGTGCCTTCAGTGTTTATGGTGCCGGGTCTGAAGTCTAAAGATCCTAACGTAGATGGCAGCAAGGTGTTTGGTCAGTTCTTATCTACGCACTACCATAAGCCTAGCGACGACATTAACCAGCCATTCAACTGGAATGCGGCAGAGACTTTCACCAAGGTTAACGCGCAAATTGGTTGGACACTAGCAAACCAAAAGAACAAGCCTAAGTGGAACGACGGCGATTTCTTTGGAAACACGTTTAGCAAGTAAGTCCAATTAAACATTAAAAAGCAGCATTTTTATGCTGCTTTTTTTGTGCCTGTAGCTTACGGACAGTGACTGAAATAATGAATTATGTGCATGTTGGAACGCTGAGGGCTGAGCTCGGCAGCTATTTGATTTCATCACACTTTTCACATTAATTTTGAAAGGTGTCAATGCAATATAGGATGGGAACAAGCAAGAAAAAAGGCGCTTGAAAGCGCCTTAGTCGTAACCCTTAGTCGTAACTTAATTGGGTTCTAAACAAACATTTGCTTGAAAGCAGCCCATTGTTCATTGAACTGCTCAGTTGGCTTACGCGTAAATCCACTACGGATAAAGCCATTAATACGGCCATCGGTGTAGCAAATCATCATGTTGGCGATAATAGCTTCGTCAGCAGAAAGGGTTTTACCTTCGCGTAGCTTGCGCTCTCTTAGCACTTGTTTGAGTTGTGTTTCTAAACGCTCGAAAAGCTTTGCTATGCGCGCGCGCAACCGGTCTTGTTCACCCATTAACGCATCACCATTTAATATTCGAGTAATACCCGGATTCTTCTCAGCAAAGCCCAAAATAAGATGAAGAATAAGCTGACAACGCGTAAGCGAGTCTTTCTCTTCATTCACAATCTTATTGATGCGCGTGAAAAGTGTTTCTTCAATAAACTCGATAAGCCCTTCAAACATTCGCGCTTTACTTGGAAAGTGACGGTAAAGTGCCGCTTCAGACACTCCCACTTTTTCCGCTAATTTAGCAGTAGTGATACGTTGACCTGGGCTGGTTTCTAACATTCCAGCAAGTGCTTGCAGAATTTGAGCTCTGCGATTTGTTTTTTTGACAGCAGGCATGACGAAAGTATTTCCTCCGCTACCGAGTTATAGCAACTCGGGCTCCATGTTAAGTTGGCTTACACCAAAGCGTTTATATTTATCGTTTTTATTATCGACACTTAATAAGCATCTGTTAGTTTTTATTGTTTAAAGCGTAGCGCTCTGCAATAAGTGCAAGTAATTGACCCGCTAACTCGCTTTTACTGGTTGCAGGTAATCGTTTATCACCATCTTGCCATATTACGTGCAGTGCATTTTTATCACTGTTAAACCCCAGACCCTCGGCAGTAATATCGTTAGCCGCAATCATGTCTAGCTTCTTTTTGGCTAGCTTCGAGCGCGCATAATCTTCTACATTTTGGCTTTCGGCCGCAAAGCCTACACAAAATGGTCTGTCTTGGCTGGTGGATATGGTTGCTAGAATATCAGGGTTTTTAACAAAAGTAAGTGTTAACTCATCACCGGTTTTCTTAATTTTATTGTCGGCAACGCTCACGGCCTTGTAATCTGCTACAGCAGCCGTACTAATAAATATATCTGTGGAGGCTTTAAGCGTTTGACAAGTATTAAGCATTTCATCTGCGGTAGTGACATTAATACGGTCACAGCGTTCGGGCGTTTCAAGCGACACAGGACCTGCCACTAAGGTTACATTTGCCCCCGCGAGTGCTGCTGCCTGAGCGATGGCAAACCCCATCTTTCCTGAGCTGTGATTTGAAATATATCGTACAGGGTCCAAAGGCTCTCTGGTTGGTCCCGCTGTTACCGTAATATTCTTTCCCGATAACGCCTTTAGCGACGAAGAAAGGGATAAAGCGTCTCTCTCTGCGTCATTTATTACATTGGCAATATCAACAGGCTCAACCATTCGACCTGAACCCACATCGCCACAGGCTTGTTCACCACTTGCCGGGCCAATAAAGGTTACGCCGTGCTCTTTTAAAATATCGATGTTGCGCTTTGTTGCTACCGCTTTCCACATTTGTTGATTCATGGCAGGAGCAATAAAGAGTTTCGCTGTTGTTGCAAGGTACAGTGTAGTCAGCAAGTCATCTGCCATACCGTGAGCAAGCTTAGCGATGGTGTTTGCGGTTGCGGGGGCAACAAGTAAGATATCAGCCCACTTTGCCAATTCAATATGTCCCATCGCGGCTTCAGCAGCAGGGTCAAGCAGCTGGCGATGCACAGGGTTTCCTGACACAGCCTGAAGTGATAATGAACTGACAAACTCTGCAGCAGAGTCTGTTAGAACCACACGCACGTTTGCGCCTAACGCAGTAAGCTTGCGCACAAGATCAGGTGCTTTATAAGCGGCAATCCCGCCAGTAACACCTAGCAAAATATTTTTGTTAGCAATAGACATAGAAGAACACAAAATCTCGAAATTAGCGTTAGCCTACCATGGTGACAAAAAATCGGATAGCTGAACGAAAGTAGGTCTTGTTTCAACTGTGGCAGATAAGCAGTGCCTACAGGTGTCAAAAGTCAATGATAAACCCGCCTTTTATACAGTCGTTTCTTTGTCACCATTCATCTATAAACAACCTTTTATAGAATAGTCGGGCTAGATGAATGTCGATAAAAGTATGGCCAAAGAATGAAAGGCCAAGAGAAAAATTATTGCAGCATGGGGCTGAAAGCTTAAGTGATGCTGAACTCATCGCTGTCTTGCTGGGAAAAGGTGTGAAAGGAAAAAGCGCTGTGTCTGTGGCACATGAACTTCTCAACGAGCTAGGCTGCTTACGGGGTGTGGTAACGGCAACGAAAGAACGGTTTGCCAAAATAACGGGAGTTGGACCGTGCAAGTATGCGCAGTTTCAGGCGGGCTTTGAAATATTTAAACGCAATTTAGAAATAAAGCTGAAGCGTCAGGATGTTTTTAATAATGTAGATGATACTAAACGTTATCTACAGGCAAAGCTAAGAGACTGTGAGCGTGAGAAGTTCGCGCTTTTAATGCTTGATAGCCAACATCAGCTTATTGCTTTTCGTACCATGTTTAATGGCACGATCAATAGTGCCGCAGTGTATCCAAGAGAATTGATCAAACAAGTAATGATCGATAATGCAGCCGCGATCATTTTGGTTCATAATCATCCTTCAGGCGTTGCTGAGCCTAGTCATGCGGATATACGATTAACCGCAGAGATCAAAAGCGCAATGGCGTCGATCGATGTGCCTGTTTTAGATCATTTTGTGGTTGGTGATAAAGAAACTGTTTCATTCGCACAGCGAGGCTTGTTAAGATAAGAAATCTAAGTCATTTGTCGATTATAATCTAGTCAAATGGTTGAAAATGATTTAGCATAGGATTTAGTGGGTTATTTTATTAAAGGACTGTTATGAAGAAGTCAATCATTGCATTATTTGCAGCTGCAACTATGGTTGCAGGCGTTAACGCACAAGACGGTGAAGGTGGTAGTGGTACTACTGGCATCGGCGGCGTAAGCGGCGGTGTGATCGCGTCTGGTGTTGTTGTTGCGGGTATCGTTGCGGGTGTTGTAAACAACAACTCTGCTGATGCACCAGGAAATGGCGGCACTACTCCAGGTCAACCTACTTGTGAAGGTGACGACCAAATCGTTGATGGTGTGTGCGTAGGTACAACCGAAACTGTTACTGTAACTACCTCTGGTTCTGTAACAAAAACCATCACCGTACCTGTTACATTTACTTACGCACCGACCGTACAGTAAATTTAAGAGTATTCGAAAAAGCCGCTTTTTTTAGCGGCTTTTTTTATTTTTATAGCAAAGTTCATTTGTTTTTAGTTTTTGTCGGCGCATTTTAATGAAACTACACACTTTATTTGCCCTTTCGGGTGTTGTTTGCCTTTTTCTTTCCGGATGTTCCACCACGTCACTAGCGTATTACAACACGCTGAAGCTCGCGCTAAAAGATAGAACAGTTAGTTATACCGTTGAAGAGATTGCTGCTAGTAAAGCTGATCTTATGCAAATTAAAGCGGGCGGAAGAGATGCAGCCTCGCTTGCCCTTGCGTATATCGATGGTGAAAAGTACCGGTGGGTATCTGGTGATAAAGTCATCTTCACCATGCACCATGGCATCATCGTTAAAACTGAAGGTTTGGATCACGACCTATACTACACGGGAAATCTTCAGCACAACCCGCTTGCCACCAACAATGTTCTGCCATTCAATTGGAAACGCAAAGTTGATATTGCTTCCATAGGTTACGGTGTGCCGGTTGACTCATCTTGGCGAATAGAAGGGGAAGAAACTCGCGAATATTTAGGTTTTTCTGTTCCGGTAATTAAGGTTATCGAAACCGTAGAATTTTCTGAATACACGCCATTTATCGACGTAGGGTTGTCGTGGGAAAACACGTATTTCTTGCACAAATACTCGAAGGAACTTCTGGCCTCAAAGCAGCAGTTCAGCCCTGAAGGAGACGTTTACGATATGGTTTATTTAAGCCGAGTAGTACGTGAGATGAAGACACAAGGAGCAACGCAATAATGAAGTATATCTATACGCTTTTTATTGCCCTAGGCCTTACTGCAGCTACCAAGTTATATGCAAATGATAACCTTGTTAGTGTCATGATAAACAAGCAAACCTATCAGTTCGACAGGCCAATACGACTATCAAGCGTACTGTCCATTGTCGCTGATAATGGTGATTGGTACTGGCCTTCAGCTTCAGCCTTTGATTTGGCTAACCCTGAAGCTGAGAAAGAGAAAGAAATGGCGTTATCTCAAATTAACGCGCTGCTCAATCAATTTGATGCCGACTCTGAAACGCACAAAGCCCTTCAGAACCTTTATGAACAGGTAAGTTCTTGGACAGTGTCTACGCGTATAGACATGCCAATTTCTTACAACAGAGCACGTTTATTTTTTGAAGATAACCCCATGTTTCAGCCCGGCAAATACTGGATTAGACTAAATGGACGACCTGACGTTGTGCATTTCTCTGGTGCTGTCGTAAAGCCAGGTGCTTATAAACATCAAAGCGATACGTCGGTATATACAGCTGTTCACACAGTTAAAAAAGTGGTTGATGCCGACAGAAGTCATGTCTATGTTATTGACCCAATGGGAAATATTGAAGAAAAGGGTATTGCGTATTGGAATTTAGATTTTGCCCAGCTGATGCCGGGCAGTCAGGTTTATGTTCCTATCTCTTCAGAACTATTCAGCAATAAACTTAAGCAACTAAATGAGCGCGTAGCCGCTTTAGCAGTACATAGGGTTTTACCTCAATGAGTGCGCCACTACTTTCTAAGAAAAAAACACTCGCGCTTGTAATTGGCAGCGCGCTTTCTTCTACCGCTTTTGCTGATACTCAAGTTCGCGTTACTCCTTCGCAGATGGTGCAGGGCGGAAATGGTCTTATTCAAACACCAACGGCTCGTATGCGAGACGAAGGTGGAATGGCCATTAACTATACCGACAACGGCGAATATCGCTTCTGGTCCGTTAACATTCAGCTTTACGATTGGATGGAAGCAACAGCCCGTTATACTGACGTGCGCACAAGACTTTACAGTCAAGTTGAATCATTCAGTGGTGATCAAACGCTGAAAGATAAAGGCTTAGACGTTAAATTCAGGTTATGGAAAGAAAGCTACTATCTGCCAGATATCAGTGTCGGCTTCAGAGACTTTGGTGGAACAGGCTTTTTTGAAAGTGAATACGTCAACGCCAGTAAATCTATCGGTCCATTCGACTTTCACCTTGGCTTAGGCTGGGGATATCTTGGTACAGCCGATGACATCAGCAACCCGTTTTGCGAGCTTAAAGACAGCTTCTGTGAACGCCCAGGGGGCTTTTCTGGCCGCGGTGGTAAGGTAGACTACGACCAGTTTTTCAAAGGAACAACCGCATTTTTCGGTGGTGTGGAATACCAAACACCTTGGGAACCGCTAACGCTAAAGCTTGAGTTCGAAGGGAATGACTATTCTCGTGACAGAGCTGGACAGCTAGAGCAAGATTCTCGTTGGAATGTTGGTGCAGTGTATCGTTATAAAGACTTCGATTTCACGTTGAACTATCAACGAGGTAATACCGTTGGTTTCGGCGTTACTTATCGCTTTAATATGAATACGGCTTCGCAAATAAAGTTCGATGAACCACCTAAGAACCTGATGGGTAGAAAGGTGCCACAAGACGTGAAAGATGTTGATAAATCCCGTCTTTACAATGACCTTTACCGGTCGGGAGGCTTTGTACTGTCTGATGCTGAAATTAAAGAGGACAGCGCTACGTTTTACGGTACACAGGTTGCCTATCGTGACAAGGATGAAGCCATTGAGCGAATTGGTCGCGTGGCGGCCTCAGAGCTTCCTGATTCCGTAAAAACCTATCATGTAGTAGACAATCGCGCAGGTCTTCCTTTAGTTGACACGCAGGTGGATGCCGAGGCCTTTATTGCTGCAGCGCGTTACGAATCTGTTGACGCAGATATCACTGAAACCTACGTCAGAACATCACCCTCAAAAGAAGTGCTCGACGCCTATAATCCTGCCAATACATCTGGCTTCTACTACAGCGCAGATTTCTTCTTTACCCAATCATTCGGTAACCCAGAAGATTTCTATCTGTATCAAACCGGATTATTGCTAAACGGCGGTTATGCTTTTAACGAAAACTTTGCAATCATGAGCAGTGCCAGGGTTACGCTTCTCGATAACTTCGACAAGTTTAACTACTTGGTAGATAACGAAGAAGTGTCGCTACCTCGCGTGCGTACTCGAGTTCGTGAATATGTGTCAGCAAACGATGTATGGCTAGATACAACATTCTTACATTACAAAGACACCATTGCAGAAGACCTCTATGCTCAAGCGTACGCGGGTTATCTAGAAACCATGTTTGCTGGTGTAGGCGGTGAAATATTGTATCGTCCCGTTGATAGTAATCTAGCTTACGGACTTGATATCGCTTACGTAAAACAGCGCGATCCTTACAGTCAAACAGGTCTGGAAGACTACACAGCGGTCACTGGACACGCCAGTGTCTATTGGCAGCCAGAATTCTTAGACGACACGCAAATTACCGTAAGTGCTGGACAATTCTTAGCCAAAGATAAAGGCGTGAATATCGATTATGCGAAGCGTTTCGATAGCGGTATCATTGTTGGTGCATATGCGGCATTTACTGATGTATCGTCAGAAGAATACGGCGAGGGAAGCTTCACCAAAGGCTTCTACATTTCCATACCTACAGATCTGTTCTTGTTAGAACCTACCAAAGGTCGCGGATTATTCCCATGGGTGCCGATTTCTCGTGATGGCGGTCAAATGCTGCGTCGACCCACTCGTTTGATTGACATGACTGAAATCAGGTCACCATTTTTTGATTAAATAGTAATACGCCGCGTTCGCGTGGCGTTTATTCTCGTGCGGATATCTTAGATGCTGCAATGCGAATATAAAATTAAAGCGTAGATTGCGTATTTATTCATAGCCTAACCGCTTAGGGAAAAGTACAATACGGGCCGTGAAAAATGAGAGCTGGTAGTTTTTCGAGCAAAAAAAAGCCAAAAAGTAACCTTTTTGTACTTTCTTATTGAAATGATCCTGCCTTTGCTGTATAAAATGCGCCCTCTAATTTATAGTAATACGTCATTTGACCCAACCACTGTTTGAGCGCTTGGGATTAACTGACGCGACAGTTATCGTTGTTCTGGAGACAAATACAATGTCAAGAGTATGCCAAGTAACAGGTAAGCGTCCAACGGTTGGTAATAACCGTTCACACGCAAGAAATGCGACTCGTCGTCGCTTTTTGCCAAACCTTCAAACACACCGTTTTTGGGTTGAGAGCGAAAACCGTTTTGTAAAACTACGTTTGTCTGCAAAAGGCATGCGTATCATCGACAAGAAAGGTATTGATTCAGTACTAACTGACATCCGTACCCGTGGTGAGAAAATCTAAGGAAGCCGACAATGCGTGATAAAATTAAACTAGTTTCTTCAGCAGGTACAGGTTTCTTCTACACTACTGATAAAAACAAGCGTAACATGCCTGGCAAAATGGAGATCAAAAAGTATGATCCCGTTGTGCGTAAGCACGTTATGTTCAAAGAGGCCAAAATCAAGTAATTAGCTTGCTTTTGTCTCCACGAAAACCCAGCCCTTGCTGGGTTTTTTGCTTTTTGAAGAAGATATTTCTACTTCATCACGTCACGATCCCACCAGATCCCATATTCGACTGTCCACGATCCCTTGAGTTTGTCTTGCGATCACTGCTTTCTCCCACTTACTTTTTTCCAGCAGGTCCTAGGTTTTCTTTGAATTGAATTAGCTTATATATTGGCTAGGTATTACTATATTCCTAATTTCAGGACTCATATTTAACGGAAAGTCAGGTGGCTAGAATTTCTCAGCGAGCAATGAATAACGTGGTCATTATTGCCATGCTTATCATGATTGCACTGTTCAACTTAGACAGTCTTGTACCTAAGAAGGACGTTGTTCAATCTCGCAGCCTGCTACCTGAAGACGCTTATGTGTTAAAAATAGAGCACGATGGCCATAGCTTAGAGCGAGTTGGACAGCAGTGGCGCCAGTCAGGTCAAAATACAGTCCTCGCCATCAAGCCGGATGTTCAGTTTTCACATTGGCAGCGGGCAAGGCTTGAGCCGGCCACGGACGTACCCGAAGCGATTACCAACGTACAGCCTTATATCGTCGTAGTATGGCTCGCAGGCAATAATAACGGCAATGTTTACGCCATCTATCCGAATACATCACCCGTTGTGATCAAATTTGAAAATAATTGGTACACATTAACCAACACCGAACTTGATAATCTTTTACCTTGGATACTGTAAATGCCTGAACTACCAGAAGTTGAAGTAAGCCGTTTGGGCGTTTCTCCACATCTTATTGGCAATACCATTACGCAGGTGGAGGTGCGTGAGCGAAGAATGCGCTGGCCCATTCCACAAGAGGTAGCGAACGTTGAAGGGCAGAGCGTTATTGCTGTAAAACGCCGCGCTAAATATCTACTTATTGAAACAGCCAAAGGCACGTTAATTTTACATTTAGGTATGTCGGGTAAGTTACGCGTTATCGATGCGTCGACACCAATTATTAAGCATGACCATGTAGACATTGTTTTAAACACAGGTAAGTGCTTACGTTTTAACGACCCAAGACGCTTTGGTGCAGTGTTATTTCAGGCCCCTGATATGCAAATAGCCATGCTTGATAACTTGGGTCCAGAGCCGCTTACAGACGACTTTGACGATAAGCGCTTATTTAAACTATCGCGCAATCGAAAAGGCCCCGTTAAAAACTTCATTATGGATAACGCCATTGTGGTAGGTGTAGGAAACATCTACGCGAACGAAGCACTCTTTTTAGCTGGTATAGACCCGCGAAGAGCCGCAGGCAACATCAGCGCTGCTCGCTATCAGTCGTTAACTGCAACCATTAAGCAAGTATTGGCCAAAGCCATTGAACAAGGCGGCACAACATTAAAAGACTTTGCGCAAACCGACGGTAAGCCTGGGTATTTTGCACAGCACTTGAATGTGTATGGGAGAAAAGGCGAGCCTTGTGAAGTGTGTGGCAAAGCCATTGAAAGTAAGGTTATTGGGCAGCGAAATACCTTTTTCTGTACTCACTGCCAACGCTAATACACTTACTATTGGTGCTTAATCTTTCTTACTCAGCCTGTCTTTTAAAGCTTTCTCAACAACTGGGTGGCAAAAGCCACTCACTGCACCGCGGTGAAGAGCGACTTCTTTTACTAGGGTGGACGAGATAAATGAATTCTCCTCTGCAGGAGTAAGAAAGACACTTTCTAGTTTGGGATTTAAACGGCGATTCATATTTGCGAGTTGAAACTCGTATTCGAAATCAGAAACTGCGCGTAAACCACGAATGAGAATTGTGGCATTTTGTTCGTCAGCAAAATCAGCCAATAAACCAGTAAACCCCACTACCTCGACATTTGGTAAGTCAGCAGTGACTTTTTTTATCATTTCTACGCGCTCTTCTAACGTAAACAGTGGCTTTTTACTTGGGTTAGAAGCAATCGCTACAATCACATGAGAAAATAACTGAGATGCGCGTTCAATAAGGTCGGCATGACCGTTAGTGATCGGGTCGAAAGTACCAGGGTAAAGTGCTCTAGTGTGCATAAAGTCGAATCTTTTCGTTGTAGAGGGTTTATGTGTTCAACGTGGCTAATGTAACACATTATTAGCGTATACCAATCCGCTTACCACATGTGCTTTTATTACTTCACTGCCTCGCGGTAACCATTCATACACGCTGACCAGTCGCTCTCTTGCCAGTGAAAGACAGGGTTCTTCGCTTTCTCTTTATGTAAAGAGCGCAGCAGCCGGTCTAAATTACCCTGTTTCCAGCTGTTACCTTGACGCTGCTCGCAGCGATCGAAATCGATAAGCCATATTTGCTTATCGCTATCAATCATGATGTTTCGAACGTTGGCATCATGATGGTACACCTGACAATTGTGCATAGCTGCCAGCGCTCGGCCAACCTCATACCACTCATCTTTATCCAGTGGTTTATCGCACAGTGCGTGGTGTAAATCTTTGCTATTTGGAATACTTAAAGTAATTAAATCGCCGCGGTAAATCAGGCCTCGGCGGTGTATACGCGCCGCAACAGGAACAGGCACAAGAAGACCTTGTGCTCGCATATATTCGAGCAGCCTGAACTCTTCAAACGGGCGAGAACGCTCAACACCAATAAACAGATATTGGTCGCTCAGTACTTTGCCCACCAAGCCACCACGTTTGAAATGGCGTAAAACCCAGCGCTGACCCTCATGCTCAATGAAAATGGTTGTACCACGTCCCTTGGCTTGACCTGTTATTTTGTCTTGAAGCTGCCAAAAGTCGGGGGTAAACATCTCCGCGTTGGGATGACTGACTAAAGTGTCGTCGAAAATAAAGTGGTGCCCAGCACCTATGTCTCGTCGTATTGTCGCCATGTCGCCCACAACTTATGGTAAATTCTTTATTCTAATGATTTATTTTGGTTTTTCAGCAACGACTGCGTTTCAGAGGTAAAAAAGTCTGTTTACGCGCTCATAGTTTTTACGTACTAAGATTATTTGTTGAAATAATGAATCTAATTCAACGTCTTAAGTATAAAAACCTAAGTCGTTATGCTCATACGCGAGTATCGTTGACCATATTCATCATTTTAGAATGAGCATGTTAAATTGCGGCGGCCCGGAGAGTTCTATCTGAAAAATAAGCATTTATTTGGCGCGAATAGGTAATACTCGAGCAAATAGGCTTCACCTAGCGCATGCCAAAAGATACGAACAATAGGAAAAAATACTGTTGATAGATCAGGGCACCATCACAAGCTAATTGTCGCTTAATTTACTTAATTGTAAGGTAAAACTATCAACTATTATCTACACTTAGCGTTGCGAAGTGTTCCTTTGAAATAACAGGGAGTCGTTACTGAATGAAAAAGCCCGCTTTGCGATGGCTATCCACTGTTCTTGCTTATACTCAATTTAGACTGGTGCTATTACTGAATATTGCACTGTTTTCAGGCGTGCCTGCCGCACACGCAGCAGAACTAAACGTCATGGTTAATGAGAGTGTCATGGTTTCAGAGCTAAACCGCTCTGAGCTTCGCCAGATATTTACCGGCCATCGTCAATATTGGAGCGATGGTACTAAAATCACGGTATTTGTATTGCAGGATAACGATGAGCTCCACAAGCAGTTTTGTCGTGAAGTACTTCAGATGTTCCCTTATCAATTATCTCGTCTATGGGATCAAATCACCTATTCTGGGCAGGGCGTTACACCCGTTAGGGTCACGTCTTACCAAGCGTTGATAGAGGCGTTAGAAAGTACCACAGGCGCTATCGGCTATGTTGAACATACCGAAATTGTGAAATTAAGACGCGTAGAGGTAGGAACAGAATGAATAAATACATCGCTCTCGCGTTTGGAATGTTAAGCATGCCTGTCCTTGCTTCACAAGGAGATTTTTCGTGGCATGGTTATGTCTCTCAAGGTGTAACTCAGTCACATGGAAGTAACTTTATAACTGACGATAACGCAATAACAGGTGAGCTCACCGAAGTTGGGCTAAATGGTTACTATCGAATAGCGGAAAACATCTCTGTTGCCGGGCAAATTAATTATTTAGACGGCGGGAATCGTTTTGAGCAGGGCGCTCGTTTAGATTATTTGTTTATTGATTGGAAATTGCCTGACTTGCCCGGTAAGTGGCAAGGACAAGTCCACATTGGTCGCTTCAAAAACCGCCACTGGCTGTACTCAGTGACCAGAGATGTGCCACAAACACGTTACACGTCTGTTCTTCCCCAGTCTGTGTACTTTGACGGGTTTCGCGACGTTGCTTTGGGAAGCAACGGTATCCAAACCAGTTTCTCACACTATGGTGCTCAGAATATCTGGGAATTAAACTGGAGTTACGGTCGCTCTAATATTAACGACTCCCAGAGAGATTTTTTACTCGGCGACGAAGCAAAAGGCGACATCAAGCAAGACTTTGTTCATCAAGCCAGCGTGTTCTGGCAACCGGCTACCATGACATGGAAACTAGGTGCCAGTTGGTTGAATTCTGATTTCAGATATACACCTTCTCAGGATGACAACCGAGTAGCTGGCGGAGCAGATATAGAGCGTATTATGCTGTCTGCGCAATACTTTGCAGAAAATTGGGAAGTGTCAGCAGAGTTAGTTAGGGAAGTTCAGGATAACAAAGGGCTATTCTTCCCTGGTTTTGCCTTTAAACGCACGGGCGAAGGCGGTTTTGTTCAGTTTAGGTATTTGTTTAATAACAATGTAAGTGGTCTTATTGGCTACGACACATACATTAACGACAAATCAGATCGAGACGGAAAGCAGTTAGAGGCGATGACAGGCGGCGTGATCCCCGCTTACTTTGGCTATCAAGATACGTATACCCTAGGCTTGCGTTGGGACATTGCACCGAAGTGGCGACTTCAAGGTGAGTATCATTGGGTTGAAGGTGCGACAAGGGTAGTGAGCTTACTGAACTTAGATGTAGCGTCTCATGCCGATAAGCATTGGGAAATGTGGTCAGTGCAATTGATGTATTGGTTTTAAGGGCATTAGATGAAGGTTCAGGTATCTTTCACCACTAAAACCATCACAATTTTGTTGGCTATGGTATTAACTGTGGCTGTAGTTATATCAACGGTTCTTATTCAGGAGTCTGACGCTCGAATTCTGCTCCAGCAACGGGAAAACCAGGTCAGTAATCAACGACGGGTTCAGCTTTTTGAAGACATTCTGCACGGCAGAATGATCACGCTTATTGATATCATCAGCCATAAGAGTGGAGGCAACGCAGATAGCCTTGAATCGCTACAACAAACGCTTAGCGGTCTTAGTGAATACCTGACCCTAAACTTTCAAGTTGAATCGCTGTATTTGTTTGACGAACACGGTGTTGTTGGTAACCCGCTACAGCCAGTAAATAAAACCATTGAAAAGTTAGTGAATACCACTCGGGCGTCGTTTGAAAGCCGCTCACTATTGTACTGTGACTCGGTATGCACGCACTACATTTCAATTCCAATCATGGCAAACGGTGAAACACTGCCCGTCATCGTTGTGTCCACGTCGATGAGAGAACTGCTATACCTGTTTAGTCGCGCTACCGATGTGCACAAAGTTGCTGTCGTCCAGCACAAAGAAACCTCATCTGAGTTGTCAGAATTAAGGGTGGCAAGCCAAGTGTCTGCGGCTAATCGACAGTACTTTCAATCTCTATTTGATGCGTTACCCGATAATTGGCGAATTGACGATTTAGTTATTAGAGGTATGAATGTTGCGCTGGAAAATCAGCAGTTGCTGGTTAGTTTATTGCCTTTTAATCACGCATCAGGTGATCATCCATACTTGCTTATTGTGCAAGACGTGTCGGCCATGGTGCGTCAAAACGAACAATACCAGTACATAGTTATTTCTAGCGCTGTTGCGCTATTTTTTATCTTCTCTTCGCTGCTTTACCTTTTCCTAAATCAATACAGAATACGCTTGCTAGATGTAAGCGAACGTTTGCCTATGCTGGCCGAACACAAGTTCAGCGAGTTTTACACCATTGCAGCTAAACGAAGGAAGTCGCCTATTTTCAAATTCACAGATGAATTGGACGTTGTTGAAGACGCGGCAAATAATCTGGCGCGCCAGCTAGAAAGCTTTGACGGACAAATGGCTATTAACACAGCGAAGCTTGAAAAAATGGCGATGTTCGATGTGTTAACCGGACTTCCCAACCGTAATATGCTGACTTTTCAAATAGAAAAGCAGCTAGCTAGTTCAATTCGCGACGATAGGTTAGTGGCACTGATGTTCATGGACCTTGACGACTTTAAAAAGGTTAACGACAGTCATGGTCATGACGTCGGCGATAAACTCTTAAAAGCTGCTGCTATGCGTATTTCTAAGCCGATTAGAGAGTCGGATATTGCATCTCGATTTGGCGGTGATGAGTTTGTTATTTTACTTTCAAATATCGAAAGCAAAAAGCACGTAGACACGGTAGCCAAAAAGCTGATAGAAGAGTTTAAAGAGCCAATCATTGTAGATGGCGTAACCTTTTACGTTTCTATTAGTATCGGTATTGCTATTACCAACCACTCTCGCGCCACGCCAGTAGAACTGCTGCGTCATGCTGATATTGCGATGTACGAAGCTAAAGCCAAAAAAGGGGCGGAGTATCGCGTGTATGACGCCACCATGAACCTTAAAGTAATGCAGAAGGTTGAGCTGGAGTCAGAGGCGCGTGAAGCCCTTAGAGACAACCAGTTTAGCTTAGCGCTTCAGCCCCAAATTGAGATGCACACGGGAAGGCTGGTGGGCTTTGAAGCGCTATTGCGTTGGCAACACCCTAAAAAGGGTAATATTTCCCCGGCCGATTTTATACCGCTTCTTGAAAACACGTCATTCATGCTTGAGCTTGATTACTGGGTAATTACGCGCTCAACTTATTTAATCAGAGAGCTTAAAAATAGCGGCTACCCCGACGTGAAGATGGCGATTAATTTGTCAGCGGGTCAGTTCTTAGACCCGAGTTTGCCTGAATTCTTGCAGCAGCAAATTATCAAAAATGACATAGCGCCCGACCAAGTTTGCTTAGAGTTAACCGAAACGGTATTGGTATCAGATATCAAGCGTGCAACCACCATCATGCAAAATATTCGCGACATGGGGTGCATGCTGGCTATCGACGATTTCGGCACGGGCTATTCGTCGTTGAGTTATCTTAAATCGTTACCCGCCGACTACATCAAAATTGACCGCTCGTTTGTGGCAAATATCGCCAGCAGTGCTGACGATAGAAACATCGTTCACTCTACGATTTCTATGGTGCGCAACATGGGAATGCAAGTGGTGGCAGAAGGAATTGAAACCAGTGAACAGTACGAGTTGCTGTGTCATTTCGACTGCAACCTGGGTCAAGGCTACCTTATCAGCAGACCTATTCCTGAGGTTAACATTTGGGACGTGTTAAGCGACAAAGTAGAGTTTGGTTTTTGGAAAGAATCAGCCTAGGGCGACTTTACCGTTTCAAAAGGGGCACGCTTCATCAATGTAGTGTGCTGAATAATTTACAAACTTAGTCGACAAACCCATTAAATACAGCGCAAGGGTGTGTACCCTTTACCGCGCTTTCATTAAACTAACGGTTTTAATATACCTACACTCGGAGAATGGCATGTCTGCGGCATTTATTTCTCATTTGCAATCGCAAATTGAAGCCACGAAAGAAGATGGTTTGTACAAAAAAGAGCGTGTTATCACGTCGCAACAACAAGCGGATATTGGTGTTGCTAACGGCGAGCACGTTATTAATTTTTGTGCCAACAACTACCTTGGTCTTGCAAACAATGAAAGCTTGATTGAAGCAGCAAAGAAAGGCCTGGATAGCCATGGTTTTGGTGTAGCATCTGTACGATTCATTTGCGGTACACAAGACATTCACAAGCAGCTGGAAGCCTCTATCAGCGACTTCCTCGGTACAGAAGACACCATTTTGTACCCATCGTGCTTCGACGCGAACGGCGGTTTATTTGAAACGCTATTAGGCCCTGAAGATGCCATTATTTCTGATGCGTTAAACCACGCCAGTATCATTGACGGTGTGCGCCTGTGTAAAGCTAAGCGTTATCGCTACGCCAATAACGATATGGCAGCATTAGAAGAGCAGTTGAAGCAAGCTGATGCCGATGGCGCACGTTTCAAAATTATTGCCACCGACGGTGTGTTTTCAATGGACGGCGTGATTGCCGACTTAGCCTCTATTTGCGACCTGGCCGACAAGTATGACGCTATGGTAATGGTAGACGATTGTCACGCAACGGGCTTCCTTGGCGAAAACGGCAAAGGCAGCCATGAGTATTGTGGCGTTATGGGTCGTGTAGACATCATCACCGGTACTCTAGGTAAAGCACTAGGCGGCGCGTCTGGCGGTTATACCACGGGCAAAAAAGAAGTTGTAGAGTGGTTGCGTCAACGCTCGCGTCCTTATCTTTTCTCAAACTCGGTTGCGCCACCTATCGTTTCAGCATCGCTTAAAGTGTTTGAAATGATGAAAGAAGGTGACGAGCTTCGCGCTAATTTATGGCGCAACGCCAATCACTTCCGTACGCGTATGGAAGAAGCGGGCTTCACATTAGCTGGTAAAGATCACGCTATTATTCCTGTTATGCTAGGCGATGCTCGTTTAGCTAGCGAAATGGCAGACAAGATGCTTGAGAAAGGCATCTATGTTATCGGTTTTTCTTACCCTGTTGTGCCGAAAGGTCAGGCCCGTATTCGTACGCAAATGTCAGCAGGTCATAGCCTTGAACATGTTGATAAAGCGGTAGATGCATTTATTGAAGTTGGCCGTGAATTGGGAGTAATTTCATGAAGTCGCTAGTTAAAGCGAAAGCAGAAAAAGGCATTTGGCTACAAGACACGCCAGAACCTGAAGTAGGACACAATGACCTACTGATTAAAATTCGCAAAACCGCCATTTGCGGCACCGACATGCACATTTACAACTGGGACGAATGGTCACAGAAAACCATTCCGGTACCTATGGTTGTAGGCCACGAGTATGTGGGCGAAGTCGTAGGTATGGGCCAAGAAGTGAAAGGGTTTAAGGTTGGCGACCGTGTTTCGGGCGAAGGCCATATTACCTGTGGCCATTGCCGTAACTGTCGTGCAGGTCGCGTACATTTGTGTCGTAACACTGAAGGCGTAGGCGTAAACCGCCCGGGCGCTTTTGCTGAATACTTGGTAATTCCTGCATTTAACGCGTTTAAAATTCCAGACAACATTAGTGACGACCTTGCGTCTATCTTTGACCCGTTTGGTAACGCTGTTCACACTGCACTAAGTTTCGATTTGGTGGGTGAAGACGTGCTGATAACAGGTGCCGGCCCAATAGGTATTATGGCTGCTGCAGTTGCAAAGCACGTAGGTGCTCGTCATGTCGTGGTTACCGACATTAACCCTTACCGTCTTGAGCTTGCTAAAAAAATGGGTGCAACCCGCGCCGTTGACGTAAGCAAGGAAGACTTGAAAGACGTAATGAACGAACTTGGTATGACAGAAGGCTTCGATGTGGGTCTGGAAATGTCTGGTGTGCCGGTGGCTTTTAGAGACATGCTGAACAAAATGAACCATGGCGGCAAAATTGCCATGCTGGGAATACCTCCACAAGATGTTGCCATCGATTGGAATCAGGTTATTTTCAAAGGCTTGGTGATAAAAGGTATCTACGGCCGTGAAATGTTTGAAACATGGTACAAAATGGCGAGCTTGCTGCAGAGCGGCTTAGATCTATCGCCTATCATCACACACACCTTTTCTATTGATGACTTTCAGAAAGGGTTTGATACCATGGGGTCTGGACACTCAGGTAAAGTTATTCTGGACTGGCAATAATGACAACATTCTCACACATTAGCGTAAACGACGTTGCAAACTTTCAAGGTGACGTAACCATTGTGGATATTCGCGATCCTCAATCGTTTGCTAATGGACACATGCCTAACGCAGCGCAGCTGAACAACGACAACTTTGCAGCGTTTATCGACCAAACGCCCAAAGATATCCCAGTGGTTGTCGTGTGCTACCACGGCGTAAGCAGCCAGCAGGCGGCCCAAGTGATTGCACAGCAAGGCTTTGAAACCGTTTATAGTATGGACGGTGGCTTCGAAGCATGGCGACTGGCAAATCCGGTAGTCACGGCATAGCGATTTGATAAAGGTGCACAATGTGCACCTTTATTTTTTGCAGCTACTGCAGTATTTCAGTATAAAGAGGTTATATACCGCGCCCTTGGTATATGTCATATCGCATTCATATTCTTCTGCTTCGGGGTAACAACTAGCTTATGGCTCATCCTTTAATTGCGTTCAATCAGCAAAGTCCTGCACATCTTCTCGCCAATTATTTAACCAGTCAGCACATTCAGGCCGCTGTAGTACAGCACGATAAAGAGTTCGTGGTGGTATTAGATAATCACGACCATCTCGACCGCGCAAAAGTGATTGCAGATGGCTTTTTGGCAAACCCTACTGATCCGAAGTACCAGCAAGCAGCATGGGATAATGGCAAGAACGTACGGCTGGCGCCTTTGGGTAATGGCTTTTCCATGGGTAATATCATTGCCGATGCCGTGAAAGCGCCTTTTACCTCGGTGGTATTTATTCTGTGTGTTGCGGTTTATTTACTGTCATTGTTTGGACTGTTTGCCCCTATCGCACAGCATTTATTGATGCAGCCATTTTCCATTTTGTCGCAAAATCACGAATGGTGGCGATTACTAGGCCCTGCGTTCATTCATTTTTCGGCGCTGCACATTATATTTAACCTACTGTGGTGGGGCATGTTGGGAGCTAAAATCGAACGCATCCTTGGCATGAGTATGCTGCTTATTGTGTTCTTAGTGTCGGCCACTATTTCGAACGCCGCGCAAGCGCTGTTTAGCGACCCTGTGCAAGGCAACCTGTTCTTGTTTGGCGGCTTGTCTGGTGTGGTGTATGCCGTAATGGGCTTTGTGTGGTGGCTAGGCTGGCTGCGACCAAGTTGGGGCTTATCGCTGCCAAATTCAATTGTGGGCTTTATGTTGGTGTGGTTGGTACTGGGTTATGCCGATATTTTGTGGGTAAACATGGCGAATGCTGCACATACAGCCGGGCTTATTTCCGGATGTTTGCTCGCCGGGGCCTTAAGCCTTGGGTCGGGTAAACGCTAGTGGCGTTTTATGTAGCTAAAAGGCGTACGTTAGCCTCTTAGCCCGTTATCTACTTTTAACCGCCTTGGTATAAGTATTTGGTGAAGATGACGTTCTTCACCACTTCGCCGCCTGTCTCTTGCTTCATGTGCTCTTGCAACGCTTTAAGAATAGCGCGGCGAATGTCTTCACGACCAGTTAGTGATTTAACCTTCTCTGCCGGTTGCTGACCGAATATTTCAATGGCAGTAGAGCGCAGCAACGGCATATGGTGTTCAGCAATTTCAAGCTGATCAACATCGTGGATCATCAATTCAACTGACACGCGTACATAGCCTAGCTTTTGTGCGCTATCGCTAATGTAGTTGGTAACAATCTCTGGCTCTAAGCCCAAATAAGCATAGTTGGCCTTGTCTTGCGCCACTGCTGCGTTACAACCAAGAACGAAAAAACTAACCGCAAATACGCGTAAAACTAAAGACTTAAGCATAGTGAAGCCCGAAACACCAAAGTAATAAATTCACTTGGTAGTGTAGCAAAACTCTGATTAAACACACTACTGCAAAAGTTTAACCGAGTGAAAATAATTGAACATGACGTGTTATCATACTAACAGATTCATTATTCGGGCTTTTCGTGTGAGTTTTAATGCCACTTTTCCAGTGGGTTTGGCGGTTGACTGGCAAGCACCTTCTGGCATCACAATTCCTAATGCACAGCTAAAAAACTGGCTGTTAGACACTGGGTCGTTAACCGAACGAGTACAGTCTTTAAGCAACCACTTTTCTCTAGAGCTTATTGGCCAGCACGAGCAGATTCCTCACGACAATGAACTGTCGTTTTTACTCGACAACGGTGAAACCCATTATCAAGCGCGAGAAATTCTCTTATGTGGCGATCATAAGCCATGGGTGTTTGCACGTTCTATCATTCCTCAAGCCTTTGTTGACAGCGAGCTTTCAAATCTTGGTCGAGAGCCTTTAGGAAAACGTTTGTTTAACGATAAACGCTTTACACGCTCTGCGTTTCAACTGTGTACAGTGCCAGCTTCGCAGTTTGGTATTAACAGTAATCAAACCTTGTGGGGCAGGCGCTCGTTGTTTACGTTAGGCAACTACAGCATGATAGTGGCAGAGGTGTTTCTTCCGCCCTCACCGGCGTATAGCCACACTGCTAAAAACGAAAAGGAAAGCGAAAAACAATTATGAAGCACAATTGGAACGCCTATGCGCGACTGATGCGCCTTGATAAACCAGTCGGTATTTACCTTCTACTGTGGCCAACACTGTGGGCGCTTCTTATGGCTGCACAGGATTTACCGCCTTTAGGCATTACGCTCATCTTTGTGGCTGGCGTAGTTGTCATGCGCTCAGCCGGGTGTGTAATTAACGATTATGCAGACAGAAAAGTAGACGGTAGCGTAAAGCGAACTGCCCAGCGTCCTCTTGCAACCGGAGAAGTGTCGGCTAAACAAGCACTACAACTTTTTGGTGCGCTTATCGCTTTAGCATTTGTCTTAGTGTTATTCCTTAACTGGCAAACCATTGCGTTGTCGGTGGTAGCCTTACTCCTAGCAGCAAGCTACCCCTTCATGAAGCGTTACACCAATTTACCGCAGGTGGTATTGGGTGCCGCGTTCGGTTGGGCCATTCCTATGGCATTTATGGCTGTGATAGAAACAGTACCAGCGTACGGCTGGTGGTTGTTTATTGCTAACTTACTATGGACGGTAGCTTACGACACCATGTACGCCATGGTAGACCGCGATGACGACTTACAAATAGGCATCAAGTCTACGGCCATATTATTTGGAAAAAACGACGTACTCATAGTCATGCTGCTACAGGCCGCTGCCCTTGCCATTTTGTGGTGTATAGGCTGTGCTATTAACGCAACCTGGCCTTACTACTTAGCCGTGCTGTTTTCGGCTCTGCTATGCGTGCGCCAGTATCAACTTATTAAACGCCGTCAGCGTGAAGGCTGCTTCACCGCGTTTATTGAAAATCACTATATTGGTTTAGCCATCACGCTAGGAACGGCACTGCATTTTTATTTGGTGTAACAGTAAAAGTAACTAGCCCAATACAAACCATTGTTTATGGTATTCAGCCACAAAAAAAGCGCCATAAAGGCGCTTTTTGAGTTTCTGTAAGCTTTGAACGCCTACTTTTCCGCTAGCTTCGCTTCAAGCTCAGCAATGCGGCTTTCCATAGCGTCTAGCTTTTCACGAGTGCGAATAAGCACTTGGCTTTGAATATCGAACTCTTCGCGAGTCACTAAATCAAGCTTAGACAGCTGCGACTGCAATACCGCCTTTACTCGACCTTCGGCTTCTTCAGCCATGTTTTTAACGCCAGGTGGAACGGCCTCAGCAATTTGTTTCGCTAAATCTTCGAGTTTCTTCGGATCCAACATGGAATTCCCTTATAATGCGCAGCTCAAATTATGAAAGCTATTCTATCGGTATCGACACGACATGCAATGAAAACTGTGTCGCGCCAAAAATGTACGTTGTTCTAGGTATTAAATGAAACTAAATGAAGCTCAAGAGTCTGCCGTAACCTTTGTGTCTGGCCCATGTTTGGTGCTGGCTGGGGCGGGTAGTGGTAAAACGCGCGTAATTACCAATAAGATTGCTCATTTAGTTAGAAACTGCGATATGCCAGCTCGCTACATCGCAGCGGTAACCTTTACCAACAAAGCAGCACGTGAAATGAAAGAACGTGTAGCGCAGACCTTGGGCAAGCCGGAGGCGCGCGGGCTAAAAGTGTCGACCTTCCACACCATGGGCTTAACCATTATTAAAGCGCATGTGAAAGATCTTGGCTTAAAGCCAGGTTTCTCGTTATTCGACGATAAAGACTCGTTCGCGTTGCTTAACGATTTGACGTCCGACACCCTCGATGGCGATAAAGATCAGCTTCAGCTTTTACAAAGCTGCATATCGAATTGGAAAAACGACCTTATCTTGCCTGATGCTTTATTAAAATCAGCAACCAGCACGGGCGAGCGAGAGTTTGCAGAAGCCTACAAGCGCTACCAAGACAACCTTAAGGCATATAACGCGCTAGACTTCGATGACTTAATTTTATTACCTACATTACTTTTAAAAAGTAGCGAAGCAATAAGAGTCAAATGGCAGAGCAAAATTCGCTACTTGCTGGTGGATGAGTACCAAGATACCAATACCAGTCAGTACGAGTTGGTAAAGCTATTAGTAGGTGAGCGTGCGCGCTTTACCGTGGTGGGCGACGATGACCAGTCTATCTATTCATGGCGTGGCGCTAAGCCGCAGAATTTGCACCTGTTACAGCAAGACTTTCCGCGCTTAAACGTCATTAAGCTACAGCAAAATTACCGCTCGTCAGGCCGTATTCTGCATTGCGCGAATATTCTTATTCAGAACAATCCGCATTTGTTCGATAAAACCCTGTTCTCAGAACTGCAGTACGGCGAGCCGCTAAAAGTGATAGAGGCGAAGAACGAAGAGCATGAAGGTGAGCGCGTGGTGGCAGAACTGCTGGCGCATAAGTTCATGAACCGCACCCAGTTTAAAGATTACGCCATTTTGTATCGTGGGAATCACCAAAGCCGTATTTTTGAAAAGCTGTTAATGAGTAACCGCATTCCGTACAAAATAAGCGGTGGTATGTCGTTCTTTGGCCGTGCCGAAGTGAAAGACATCATGGCGTATTTACGGTTGTTAGTGAACCAAGACGACGATAACGCTTTGCTTCGCATTATTAACACGCCAGGGCGCGGTATAGGCCGCGCTACGCTAGAAAAGCTAGGTAACTTTGCAAATAGCTTGGGCGTGTCTATGTTCGAAGCGGCGACGCACCCTAACTTAAATAGCGTGCTGCCCGACAAAGCCTTTCATTCGGTTTCTACCTTTGCCCGCTGGATAGTAGAGCAATCGGACAACGCGGAGCGTGGCAACACCGCTGACGCGGTTCGCACCATGATCCGCACTATGGGCTACGAAGAATGGCTATATGAAACCAGCGCCAGCCCCAAAGCCGCCGAAATGGCCATGGCCAACGTAAGTACCTTATTTGGATGGGTTAACGATATGTTGGAAGGCAATGACCTAGACCAACCTATGACCTTAACCGAGGTGGTGAACCGTTTGATATTGCGCGACATGATGGAGCGTGGCGAAGACGACGGGGAAGGGGATCAAGTTCAGTTAATGACGCTACACGCCTCAAAAGGTTTGGAATTCCCTATTGTATTCTTAGTGGGCATGGAAGAAGGCTTATTGCCGCACCAAAGCAGCGTTGACGAAGACAACGTGGAAGAAGAGCGCCGACTTGCTTATGTGGGAATTACTCGCGCCCAGCGCGAGCTTATATTCAGCCTTGCTAAAGAGCGTCGACAGTTTGGTGAAGTGATTAACCCAGAGCCAAGCCGCTTTTTATTCGAACTGCCGCCAGACGATGTACAGTGGGAAAATCAGAAACCGAAGGCGACAAAAGAAGAGCGCCAGCAAAAGGCACAGGTGGGAATTGCTAACCTACGAGATATTCTAGGGAAAAAGTAGTCTGCTAATTGAGGCGAGGTTACGCTGGCAAGTAAGTACTAACTATCAGCTTGCTAGCGACGTCATATCCAGCACTTTGGCGTGCTTCAATACTTTGCCTTGGCCATAAATACATTCAATTTCGTTAAGCGCATCTAGCTGTGCCTGTGAGTCTACGCCTTCAGCAATAACCTGAAACTTCAAATGCTCTGAAATAAGCATGACAGACTGAATAAGCTTTAAGTTTCGTTGAGAGCGAGGCAGTGACTTAACAAAGCGATGATCAATTTTGATGAAGTCGAAGGGGTAGGCAAACAAATAACTTAATGAAGCTAATCCGCTTCCAAAGTTATCCAGCACCAAAGTTACGCCCGCACGTTTTAACTTCTTAATAGCAGGAAGAATGAACTGAGAGCGGCGATTTAAGTCGTTTTCATCAAACTCAAATACCAGCTGGCTAGGCGTAATACCTGATGTTTCAATCACATTAATCATCTGGTTTACCATAGATGCCTGTAGCAAATGATTAATTGAAACGTTAACCGCTATTTTATTGATCGGGTCGTCGGTGTTTTTATAGTGGTTTAATAGCTCGCAGGCTTTGGTTAGCTGGAACAAGTCTAAATCTAGCGTAAGGCCACTATGCTCTGCCACTTGTCTAAACTGCTCTCTGGCAATCTTGCCGTAGGCAGGGTGCGACCAGCGAATGTACATCTCTTTATACAGTGTGCTGTCGTCATTAAGCTTTATAACGGGCTGTAGGAAGTAATCGAACTCTTCTTCACGCAGTGCACGTCTGAATTCATTTTCAAGCTCAAGCTCTTCAATAAGTCTGTCGCGCATGCTCTTGTCGAACATAACAAAGCGTCCGCGGCCTAGCGTTTTCGCTTGATACATAGCGGCATCGGCATCACGAAGCACTTCATCTGCGGCGCGATAGTAGGTTTCTAAGTGCGCAATACCAATACTTGCACCTGAATACATCTCTCGACCATCAAGCAAGAACGGTTCGGAAATAGATGAAATGATACGGCTAGCCACTTCTTCTACGTCTGCTTCATCTTCAAAGTTATCAAGCAGTACAACAAATTCATCACCGCCTAAGCGCGCTAACAGGTCGTGACCACGAATACACAGCGCAATACGTCTAGCTACTTCAATTAAGAACTCATCGCCGGCGTGGTGACCTAGGGTATCGTTAATAACTTTGAAGCGGTCTAGGTCGATAAACAGCACCGCAAACATGTTTTCGCTGTAACGCTGCTTACTGGCTATAGCCAGCTCTAGGCGACTAGTGAACATGGCGCGGTTAGGTAAATCAGTTAACGAATCGTGATGCGCGTCGTGAATAAGCTTAAGCTCAATCTCTTTACGCTCTTCAATTTGTTGCTTTAAGAACTTATTAGCACGGTTTAGCTCGGCTGTGCGTTCTTTAACGCGCTCCTCAAGCTCAACGTTATAGCGCTGCATCGACTCGGTATTGCGCTTACGCTCAATGGCTACCGCGATATGGTGTGATACAAAACGCAAAAGCTCTTGGTCGCGAGAATTGTATTTAGCGTGTTTACCGTAGGTTTGTACAGCAATAACACCTGCTATTTCTCCATCTACAACAAGCGGCGAACCTAACCACGAGTTCGCACTGTTTAGCATGGTTTGCGCAACCGACACATCTAAATCGCCAGACTCTGCAAGCTCCAATACTCTGGGTGGGTTAACCAGCTCAGCTTGCCCCGTTCGCAATACGAATTCAGTTAGACCAAGCCCCAAAGGCCTTGAACTTATGTTCTTTTCTTGTGCGTCACTAAAATACGGGAATGCGAGTAGCTCTTTTTCCTTATCAAGAATGGCAATGTAACAGTTAGGTGCGCTAATTAGCCTAGCTAAAATTTCGTGCAGACTGGAGTAAAACACATCCATATCGCCTTCAAGGTTAGCCGCCAGCTCAGATATCTCGAATAAAGCCTGCTGTAGCGACTCTACTTTTTGGCGCTCTAATATTTCTTCTTGAAGGTCGTCATTAATTTTTCGCAGTTGGCGGGTGCGTTCGCGGATGGTGCGTTCAGTGAGCTCACGGTTTTTTACTCTATCAACCGTGGTAACAATGTGTTGAGAAACGAACAGCAGTACTTCTAAATCTTCTTGCGTATAGTGCACACCCTCATCATAAGTTTGCACTACCATGGCACCTATGACTTGGCTTCCTCGTTTAAGGGGCACGCCCAGCAGCTCAAACGGCTGTGAGCCAACTAGCTTTATATCATGCTGAGAGGCAAAGTTTTCTTCATCGTCACGTTTGTAAAATAGATGATCACCGGTTTTAAGAATGTAACCGGTCATGCCGTCCATTAACGATTCAGCGGGGAGCTGGCGAACGGTTTGTTCGTCGAATTCGTCAATGAAGTAAGCGAAATCGACAACGTTACTGTCGGGTTCGTAAAAGGCAACAAAGAAGTTATCGGCATTCATAAAATCGGCAATGATTTCATGAATAGCGGAATAAAGGCGATTAAGGTGACTTACAGAACTGGCAAGTTCAGAAATGTCGAAAAGCGCCTTCTGAACACGTTCAGCGCGCTTGTACTTGTCGGTGAGTTGCTGAAGCTGCGGTATAAGTTCGCGCAGTTCTTCTTCCGTCAACTCATGTTGCGTCGAATCTTGTGACATTCCGCTCGCCAGTAAAAAAGTAACGTTTCCCCAAAGAGTTAAATTACCCGATTAGAGGGTAAAACGCTACTTTTTCCATCAAGTTGTTATGATTTAGCGGGTATTAGATACCTTCAATCATGTACTCGATTGCAGCTTTAATTTCGTCATCAGAACAGTTACCGCATGTACCTCGAGGAGGCATAGCGTTAATACCGTTCAATGCGTTTTGCCATACGCCATCAAGACCGCGCTCGTCTAGACGTGGTTGCCAGTCTGCTGCAACGTGAACTTTAGGAGCTCCTAAAACGCCTGCTGAGTGACATGCAACACATGCAGAGTTGTAAACGTCTTCACCAGACTTTGCACCGCCAGCTGCGCCAGCACTTCCTTCAGCCGCTGCGCCTGCAACGTGTACCTGACCTACCGGCTTAATGCGATCGGCAATTTCATCGTTACTCATTTCTTGTGCTTGTGCTGCAAAAACAGTTAGCGCAGTAGCAGCAACAGTTAACCAAGTCTTTAATTTCACATCTGTCTCCAGGCAATGATGAATTTGTTTAAAATATAACTGGCCAGATTATAACGGTTAATTGGGGTTGAACAACTATTTGAAGCCAATTACCCATAAAAAGTAAGGATTTTTAACACTTGTTCCAAGCCACCTAAAGAGATTTTAATAAATGAGTTGAAGCCAACCCACCGCGTAAGTATTATTACGCCCCGTTTGCAGCGTACATTTAACTGCGTATTTTTCCTTTGCGAACGTACACGGTTATTACAACCGTAGCACGATCCGCCCTTAGCTCAGCTGGATAGAGCGCGGCCCTCCGGAGGCCGAGGTCAGAGGTTCGAATCCTCTAGGGCGGGCCATTTCCTTTTCTAGTGACCTATGAAGGAATAATCTCCTTCAGCCTTTCTATATCAGAATCGAGCACGCCTACCTTAGACGTGGCTGCAACTCTAACGTCCAATCCAATGCAACATCAAAGTCATTCCAACGCATAGCAAAGTCGTTATACTGTTTTTCACTAGTTTATTTTTAAGCGTATCAACGTGCCTATAATGTCGCCGCAGCCTATTCAACGCCCAAGTTTTACTCAGTCACTACTTTGTTTTGGTGTTATTGTCGCACTTATAGCAGGCGGATTATTTGGCCTGGGCATTAGCCTGCATGCATTACTATTTCTGTGTTTGCTATGGGCTGGTATCAATGCCTTTAGCTTGGGGTACACATACCTACAAATCCGCGATTTAATGACCAGCGCATTAACCCGGGCCATGCCAGCAATCTATATTTTTATCCTCATTGGTATGGTTATCGCCAGCTTTATGCAAAGCGGCACTATCTCAACGCTAATTTTTTACGGTTTAAGTTGGCTAAACCCCAGTATCTTCCTTGCGGTGGGATTAATTTTGTGTGCGGTAATGTCGGTAGCTACAGGCACATCGTGGGGTACGGTGGGCACTATGGGTGTAGTGCTGATGGGTATTGGCGCTGCCATGAACATACCACTCCCCATTGTGGCAGGCATGGTGGTATGTGGTGCGACGTTTGGCGATAAAATGTCCCCGGTGTCTGATACCACCAACCTCGCACCCATGAGCGCGGGTACCAACCTGTATCGGCATATGTACGCCATGCTGCTAACGACACTACCTAGCTTTCTTCTAACTTTTGTAATTTTCTTGGTAATTGGCTTTAGCTACGCAAACCAAAGCTTAAATGTTGACGAAATAATTGAAATAAAAGCAGCACTCGCCAGTCACTATAACCTTGCACCCTATATAACACTGTTACCGCTGGTGTTGCTTACGGTAATGAGCATCAAGAAAGTGCCGGCTGAAGTAACCATGTCGTGCAGTATTCTGCTTGCCGTTATCATCGCTATTTTCTATCAAGACACCAATACCATTAGCGTGCTCAACGCGTTGTGGGAAAACACCCCTCAAAATACGGGTATCGCAAATTTAGATGCCTTACTAGGACGAGGCGGTATTAGCAGTATGAGCTGGACGTTGCTCCTCGCCTTAATGGCAATCGCATTGGGCGGCATACTGCACGGTGCCGGCTTTCTAGCTGCGTTGCTGAAAGGCATTATTGAACGGGTAAAACGCACGGCAACCCTAATAGCCGTGACCATTGCGTCTGGTTTTCTAGGCAATGTGGCCATGGGCGAGGCCTATATCTCTATCATTTTGAATTGCCAGTTGTTTAAACCGAAATATGAACAGCAGAACCTTGACCCCGCTGTGCTATCTCGGTCGGTAGAAGAAGGTACCACTATGACCACAGGCCTTATTCCGTGGACAACGGCTGGTGCGTTTTACTCTGCCACCCTGGGCGTTGACGTGCTCGATTACGTGCCCTATGCGTTCTTCAACTATCTAAACGGCGTTATTGCGGTATCCATGGCCGCATTGGGCATGGGCATGCTAACAACCAAAGCACGAATGAATAAACGCACATCGATTTGAAGTAACCCATTAGCTAACACAATTCTGATAAACTGTTTTTTGAGATCGCCCGTTTAAAGCCAAACGTATAAGGCATCTATAAAAACAAAACAAAGGATCGTGTATGAGTAGTAATACCCGAGAAGCGGCCTCCACCAAGGCCATTATTAAACAGGAAGGCGCGTTTAGCGTAATCGACAAGCCCACTTTTTTTGGCTCTCTTATTCTTCTTCTCTCTGTCACCATTCCCCTAATTATTTGGCCGGACCAAGGCGCACAGTGGGTGGCAGCCGCAAAAGACTTCGTAACCAGTAAACTTGGTGTTTTATATCTCTTGCTTGGTGTTGGCGCTGGTGGGTTCATGGTTTACATCATGTTCAGCGACATCGGGCAAATAAAACTAGGCGACCCGGAAGAGAAACCCGAGTTCTCGCCAGTATCATGGGCTGCCATGCTGTTTTGTGCAGGCATTGGCGCGTCTATTTTGTATTGGTCAATGATTGAATGGGTGTACTACTACCAAGCGCCACCGTTTCATATAGAAGGTGAAACCCCCGAAGCCGCGAAATGGGCTGCAGCCTACGGTATCTTCCATTGGGGCCCGCTTGCCTGGGCTATTTACCTCATTCCCGCCGTACCTATTGCGTACTTCTACTATGTGCGCAATCACAGCGTACTTAAAATATCTGAAGCACTCATGCCGGTTATTGGCGAGAAAATGGCTCACGGCTGGCTGGGTAAAATTATCGATATCAGCTTTATCTTCGGAATGTTAGGCGGCGGGGCGACCACGTTAGGTTTGGCTGCGCCTATGATCAACGAAGGGGTGCACGAACTATTCGGCGTGCCTAAATCGCTTACTACCCAAGTTCTGGTGCTAGTAACCTGTACAGCTATCTTTGGTTACAGCGCGTATGTAGGTTTAAAGAAGGGCATTAAGCTGCTGTCAGACATTAACTTTTGGCTGGCCATAGGGTTGCTACTATTTATATTTGTTGTGGGACCTACGTTGTTTATGGCCAATACCGGCCTAGATGCTTTGGGCCGCGTACTTAGCAACATTATTAAAATGGCTACCTGGCTAGAGCCTTTTGCCGAATTTAATGGCTTTCAAAACACGCATTTCCCTCAAGACTGGACCATATTCTACTGGGCATGGTGGCTGGTATTTGCACCAAGCGTAGGGCTTTTTATCGCGCGCATTTCAAGGGGGCGCACCATTCGCACTATGGTCGCGGGCTCCATGTTCTTCGGCACCATGGGCTGCTTTTTGTTCTTCATGGTAATGGGGAATTATGGCTTGTATTTGCAGCTTTCGGGTGAACTAGATGTGGTGAGTATTCTTAACCAAGAAAGCCCTACGGCCGCGATTTTCGCCATGCTACACACGCTGCCATTGGACTACATAGTCATTTTTGTATTCACCTTGTTAGCGCTAATCTTTACCGCAACTACCTTCGACTCCATTTCTTACATTCTGGCAGCTGTAGTGCAAAAAGAAGTAGACGAAGAGCCATTGCGTTGGAACCGTTTGTTTTGGGCATTCGCGTTATCGTTTATGCCTATAGTGCTTATGTTTGTAGGTGGGTTAGAAACGCTTCAAACGGCGTCGATAATAGGGGGCGTTCCGCTATTAGCTGTGGCCTTAATGTTATGTATTGCCATAGTGCGGGCGGCCAATTACGACATGCGTTACCAGCCCGATTACTCGGTAAAAGAAATCAATATAGGGGAATTCCCCGACGACGACCCGTGGAGCGAAGAAGGCACATGGGATATTGATGAAGAGGGCGAAGAGAGTGATGGCCAAACACCTATTGCTGCAAAGCCTAAACAAAGACCGCCAAAAGGCCACGTTGAGGGCGACCCGCACAGCAGACCGTCGCGGTTGTAGCTTTTATCGTAACTGAATGAAACAAACGCCGCTCACGGGCGGCGTTTGTATTAATTGAGCACAATTAGCGTACCCTACAAAAGCGACTGTGGTACTGTAATCACCGTTTGCACCCTTTCAACTTTACGTATGTAGCAGAATGTCAGTTAAGAATTATCAAAAATTCTATCAGCCACTAAACGCGGTACATTCGGCTGATTTTAATCGCTGCATTTACTGCGGCTGCGAAGCTGCGCGGCAAGACTTTATTCCACCCATAAAATTCATTCACGACTGGCAAGACGGACATCTACAGGCCGATTTTATTTCCGTGCCTGCATGCAACGAATGCACTGATCTTTTAAAAAATGAAAACAACGCCACGCTAGAACCCAGAATAACCGTGTTAAAAAAGCGGTTGGCGGAAAAGTACAAAAAGGCCATTCGGGTGTTTAACCACTGGAGTATGGAAGAAATTGAAGAAATGGACGCGGCATTTCAAATAAGCCTAAAAGGCGGCATGCGATTAGGCAAAGAAACCCTTTCCCGCCTTCAATTTGCAGGGTTCGATTATGAAGTGAATGGGAGTATTACGCGGGTGGCAAAACCACAACGCGAGGTATTCAATGAAGAATTTAGCAGCTTTAGAGAAGCACTAGCCTTTGCCAGCGCTACCTACAAAATCAAGAAAAGCCGACTAAGTCAGCTTTATTTCGATAATGACGAAAGCTTTGATAAGGCGATTGAGGCTTTTCATGGGTTGGTTGAAGGTAACCCATAAAAATTTAATTGGTGGTTTTGCGCTCCGGAGTCACAGGTTCGAACACTATCGAGCCCTCCAGTTTTAAGGTTTGGCCGTTAATCCCCAATAGCAAGTTTGTTCAAAGGCCTAGTATGTGTTGAAAGGGCGGAACCATCATTCTTGACCGTTTTTTAAAAAGTACAAATCAGAAAACCCCATTTTTGCAAATTCGGTATCTCTGAAGTTTCTTACGGTTTTTTTGTCTTTACTGATAGCGGCAAGTTGCTGTTCAGTTTGCAGGAACTGGGAAAGGTCTATTCCCTCAGCTTCGGCCACGGCTTCATGCATATTTTGATGGCGGCTGTAAGAAAAGTTTATCTCTTTTGCCACACCTTTAAACTTATAACGTACTTTATGGGCCATGATCTACTCACGTTGGTCGATGAAATTCAAAAACTGTTTAACCGCTATTATAAACTCAAATCGCGCTAATAATTACCGTATTAAAAAAGTGGGTGGCAAAATCGCAGTGCGAGGTGTCTAATGAAAGCTTTGATAAGGCGGTTGAGGCTTTTAATGGGTTGGTGGATAAAGGATAAATACTTTAGATTGCTATGATGTTCTAAACTAAACATTGATATAACTTACCTAAAATACGAGGGATGTATGGGGCCTGATTTCGAAAATAGTAAAGTACTCCTGATGAGGGGACCTGTAGAATTGATCAGCGAGGGATATGCTGGAATCGGGTGGGGGCAATTTCAGCTTCGGAATTTTACCACTGCCGATGAGTTCTATGAACATCTCAATAGCACACAGCAAAGTGTGGGGCGTAGTGGTAATCAATTGCGTCGATTTATTGAAGTTAAGCAAGGCGATTTCATCGTGGTGCCAGCGCCTGCCCGTATATACATAGGAATCGCTACTGGCGAGAAACGATTCTGCGCAGACAAACCGTGGGGCGAAAACCAAATAGAAGTAACATTTCCCTGCGATGCTGAAAACGAGCCAATCTCTATCGCACGTACAGACCTGAAGCAAGGTTTACAATCTAGGCTGCGTATACGTTTAACCGTTGCAGACTTAGATTACTTTAAAGACGAAATCATAGAGCGTTACAACGACATTAAAAATAATGTGAGTAGCGGTGCCCTATCCAAAATTAACGAAAAAGCTGGGGAAAAATTAGAGCAGTTTAAAGCAAAACTGTTAGATAACCTTCGAAATAGAAATCATTATTTGGAAGCTGGTGGGCAGGGCTTAGAACACCTTGTAAAAGAATTGCTTGAAATTGAAGGTTACACCGCTGTTATACCTAGTAAGCAAAGTCACGAGGTTGGCGTAGATGTTGATATAGAAGCCCAGTCACGCAACCCTTTCATTACGCAAGAGCTGTTGATTCAAGTAAAAGATCATGTAGGTTACACCGATAAGCATGCTATCGACCAGATAGCAAAGGTTGAGAAAAAAGACGATTGTTATCGATGGGTAGTATCATTAGGTGATTTCACTAAAGATGTTACACAGCACGCGGACGGTTTAAGTGTTAACTTAATGAATGGAACTCAACTTGTGGATTGGCTAGCCGAACGCTGGCTAGACTTATCCCCTACGACACAGCAAAAGCTCGGTATCGCTTCAGTGCCGCAGCTTATTTTTTGAGTCCTGAATGGAAATGTGAGCTGCTTAATTTACTTAATAATCTATCGCTTACGTTGAAATGGTAATCTGTGAATCCTTCATCCATATTCGACTACGAGCGAGTTTTTCAGCGCTAGTGTGGAGACGTCAGTTGCGTTTCTTATGACATTATTCGTCTATATCTATTTACAATTTTAGCTAGAAAAATTACATTTAAGTTAAGGACTTCATAAATTGAATAGCCAGATAAGCGATTAAGCTCATAAGTACTTTTGTGCAAATTGAGCCTTTAAGCGGCCATGAACTTGCTCGCTCACTTATCAAAAGTATCATAGTTTATGGAATATGAATAAAGGGATTTAGTGTGGTTGTTGAAAGTTATCCCATTGCATTTCAGCAGATTTATAAATTTTCGAAGTTTTTTTTCACTGAAAAAGGCTTTTCTATTGCGGTTGTTCTATCAAAAACTCCCTACTTATCTGCATCATTAGCATCTCTCGGTGCTCAGTGCGAGGAAAACATATTTAAAGCTGGAAAATGCTTTTTAATTCCTAAGCTAGACGGCACGTCCAAGTGGCAGCACATCGTAATAGAAAGGGAAGAGTTTATAAATGGTCAAGCACTCTATTACTATAAGTTTAGGAAACCTCGAAAGAGAAATTTGAAAAAGCAATTTGAAATAAGTGATGTTGGCTTACAAGCAAAGCCTGAAAAGTTTTTTAAAGATTATGGAATAGTTAATCATTATGCCGATGAGAGAGAATGGCTAGGCAAGCATGATGTTGATTTATCAAGTAGTGAAAAACTCAGAAATAAGTCTTCTTATTTTCCTTATATTGTCGGCAACAAATTAAAGTTTATTTCTTGGTTCAAGACGGATTTAAAAATCTCTAATGAAAAGGGAAAGTCTCTTGCAGACATAACCGCTATAAATGTAAATGAAACTCCATATAGTGATATACAGTTTGCTAGTCAATATAAGTTAAATGGTAGCGCAAATCCTTCGATATGGATAAATAAAGTTCCCCCTTCAAAATTTCGTGGTAAAGCATTGGTTGTTTTATCACCGTATCTATCATCATTTGAACAAAAAATGATTGAAGTTAATGACTTGTATCATGACCAGAAGCTAATAGCTTGTAAGGCTGATGATTTGCCGGTCGAGCTTCGCTGTTTACTATCAGAACAGAAGTGCTACAGGTTTTCTTTATTCGGTAGAGTATTCGAATGAGCTACTTTTCTAACTATAAATCAGTAGATATAAATTTAAACAGATTTGATTATGAGCCTATTCGAATAGTATTGGCAGCATATAAAGAACTGAAAAAAACTCAGTCAATAGATTCTCTACATGCTGAAATTAATAAATTTTGCAGAAAAACTATTAATAGATTTGTTTCAGGAAAAAAAGCGTGTAATCAAGATATCGAATATATTAAGGAGTTATGTAGAAAAAAGGGAACTAATACCTGCCGTTTACTATATCGCTCGATAGATTTTATTGATTTTGACTTAGTAAAATACCAAGTGTTTGAATCATTTTATTTAAACAATGATATTGAACAAGTTAACATCTTATTAGAGTCAAATGAGGGATGGAAATATCACGAAAAAGTAATATTTGATTTAGGTTTGCAAGAAATATTTTCACCTATTTTAAAAAATGATCTAAAAAATAAATTTTTTGAAATGCCAATCTTGTTTTTTGCATTGCCCCAATGGTTTGAATCTACACTAATAATCCCACCATCTGATGTGTTGCATTTTATCTACCCTAAAAACTTAGACTACGATATTAAAATTGATAGCCATTTGACGCTAAATAGTGGCAAATCTCTAGAGATTTTCTCATTAGAAAATGAAATAAATAAAACAAGCTTCAGTATCGAACCTATACCTGATTTCTATAATAAATTTCCTAAGCAAAACACTCGCGAAAGTGACCCTAAAGAGAAAGATGAATTAATAAACAGTGAATTTGAAAGGGATCCAGTTAATATTTTAAATATACTTTTAACTTCTAATAATAACTTGTTTTCTAATAGAGTCTATCTAACAATTATGAGAGACAATAGTTTGAAGTTTTCTTCTTTTGATACTGAAAGCGACTTAGAAGATGTTAGATATATTGTAAGTTCCATAGATGCCTCGTGCGCAAATATTCAATCACTATTAAAAGAACAAACTAAGATAATGGAAGTATGGAAAAAGCCGTTGAGAGATAATTTAAAAAGTCCAAGTTTGATTCAAACCCTTGAAAATCTTGGTGCGGTGAAAGCAAGTGAACAAAATATTAAAAATTGGGCTGATTCTAATCGAATTGCTCCAAGATCGGAAAGCGATTTCAGGGCCGTATTAAAATTTGCTGGTATCGATAGTGAGGAACAAATTAAAAACTATCTTTACTTAGCCTACAAACAAAGGAGTGACTCTATAAGTATCGGCCATAAGCGTTCATATCTAGCAAGTGAAATAGTAAAGAGAAATATTCAAGAAAGAATTAACAAGAATCAAGAAATTGTTGGTTATTTTGTTTCATATGGAATCAGTTTTCAAGTTGATGAGGTGAAAGTATAAACATGGCAAAAATGATTCCTAGCTACCTAGATGAGGACACGTTGAGCCCTGGAGAGGTCGACTTTTTTAAAAGGATAAGTAGTGATATCAAAACAAATGACTGGTTGGTACTACACTCTTTAAATATTGCACATCATCAAACTCGAATAATGGGGGAAATCGACTTCTTAGTTATTGTTCCCCAGGTTGGGGTTTTAGCAGTTGAAATTAAGGCTCATTCATTCATAAAAGTGATTGACGGTATATGGTATATGGGAAGAAGCGATACTAAAGGAAGCCGTAGGTCACCATTTGAGCAAGTAAATGAGTCTATGTTCAGTCTGATGAATTATATATCGGAAAATAACCAGAATCTTAAAAGTCTCCCAATTTTCTCGTTAGTAATTTTTACGAATTTTGATTTTAAAACTAAAAGTGTTGAGTGGAGTTCTAAAGACTACGTAGGCTCTCGAGAGTATCGTTCAAAGCCAATCTCAGACCTTTTAAATGAAAGGATTAAAAGTCGACTGCAAATGGTTTCTGAGAAAGTGTCTGGTCGTTGGTTAAAAGTTCAAAAAGGCTGCAACCCAAACAAAACTGATATAAAACAGCTTGTTCAACTTATTCGACCAAAGATTGAGCCTTCAGAAACGATTTTAAATATAGGTAGTAAAATAGAAAAAGAGTTAATTAAATATACATCTGAGCAGTTCTTAGCATTAGATACATTGTCAGGTAATAAAAGAGTCATTTTTGATGGAAGTGCGGGTACAGGTAAAACATTTCTAGCAATAGAATCGGCGATGAGAGAAGCAAAAGCTGGAAAAAAGGTTTTATTAATTTGTATGAATAAACTTTTAAACAGCCTGCTAAATACTAAATTAGACAACCCAGATATAAAAGTAGTGACATTACATAAGTTTCTGAAAGACAATTCAGGAAGCTCGGAGTTTGAAAACAGCAATAAATATTGGAACGAAACCTTACCAGAAGAGGCATATTGTAATTTATTAGAAATCGAAGAGACGTTAGATAAATTTGATACCCTCATAATTGATGAAGCGCAAGACATTCTAAGAAACAATTTTTGGTTAGATTGTTTAGATTTAATTTTAAAAGAAGGCCTTTCCAATGGTAGGTGGATGGCATTTGGGGATTTCAACTTACAAACAATATATAATATTTATGACGTTTCCGCTGACATAAAAAACAATCTTTTAAGCAGGACATCATCATCAGCACAAGGCTCATTAACGCGAAATTGTCGTAACACAGAAGAGTGTAGCCGATTGAGCTTATCGTTGGCTGCTATTGCTTCACCCTATCAAAGTTATCTTAGACACACCCCTTCAATAGTAAAATCCAGTTATCTATTTTACAAAGATGAATTAGGTCAAATGAAGCAGCTTTCTTCACTTATAAAAAAAGGTTTAGATTCTGGTTTTAAAGCATCCGACATCGTTATTTTATCGAAAAAGGCTGAAACAAAATCAATTTCGAAAAATTTTAGCAAGGAGTTGGGTATATTGCCTTTTGAATTAGAAAGAAAAGGGGTTTCCTATACATCAATACATAAATTCAAGGGGTTAGAGGCACCTTTTATAATTTTGACCGACTTCGATGAATTGGATTCGGATGAGGCGAAAAAAATGGTTTTTACAGGGGCTAGCAGAGCTACAGACTCAGTGCACTATTTGTTTAATAATTCAACTAAAGCTAGTTTTTTTAGCTTGTTAATGGAAGGAAAAGGTAATGAATAATGGAGCACAAATAAGAGACGAAATTGTATTCAATACGTTACAAGAAGAATTAGTTGGTCCATGTGCTTATGGAAACGAATTAGATGTATTGTCGATTTCTTCAATTTCCAAAGACAAGTTTAATCAACCTTTTCTAACAAAGCATTCCAAGGAAGAGATTTTAAAAGTATATCCGACTCAAAGGTACGGTGTGGGAGTGATATATCCTCAAAAAACCGATGTTTTAGAAGACGCAGGGACTACAACTTCTGATTCTAGTGAAGAAACCTCTATTGATGAAGTAAAGATAGAGCCGGCTTCACCATTAAAAGGTATTTGTGATAAAGATCAGGATTTTGATATATCCCTTACCAATACTCTTGCACCATCAGCAATTGGAATTTCGTTTTTAGCTGATTCTGCTGAATTGAATAATTTAGAATTCTCTATTGAAGGAGCTTTTTATAAAGACTTTACAGCTTCAATGGTTAACGAGGGTAAACGTTATGAAGAAACTTGGTGGTATAGAGAACCCTTTAAATTAAACGTTTCAATAAGTATTGAACGATTGTCCCCCTACTTTAAGATTAACTTAGCGTCAGAGTGTAGTGAGCTTCCAAATGAACACCTGAAGGGGTTTTATTTAGAGGGTATAGTTCGAAAACATCAAAAGAACTTATTGCTAACTATATCTTTGGTTAACCGTAATACTTGCTCCTCTTTCATTGACAAAAATCGAAGTTCACTTTTTCAAACAACTTTAAGAGTTCAAACCCCTGATTCTGTAGGGGCTATTTTACCTTACCCTGAGCCTATTACTGGTACTTCTGATGATATAAGTAATCTACTACTATACAGAAACTCTCCTGTCTTTAGCCGAGGTCACGGTGTGGCAACAGATTGGGACGCGCCAGCCTATACAGAGGTCAAAAGGGTCTCAGAAGTCTACACCACCTCCTTACCTTCATTTGAAACGCCTAGTGTTTCGGCTGATATTGAAATGCCTGATGGTTCTCCATTATCTATAGAAATGAAAGAGCTTTCCACAATTGAAAGTAATTCGGTAGGCGATGCTCAATTGAAAACAATGATTGATAGTTACGATGCATGGATTGATCAACAAAAGAGTCTGATAGATAAAATTGAGCAGCCAGAATTAAAAAATAAAGCACAAGAACATATAGACAATTGCTACTCTATTTTAGGCAGAATGAAGGAAGGTTATAGTTTAATTAAGTCTTGTAATAACGTTAAAAAAGCCTTTCAACTTGCAAACCTAGCAATGTATGAACAACAAAAGCATGCTCCTAAAAGATTAAGAACGGTAGCTTTCGATGAAAACGGGCATGGTCAAATATCTATGCCATATAAAGATAACAAAGCATTAGGTAAATGGAGACCATTTCAGATTGGCTTTTTACTTATGAGTTTGAAAGGAGCATCTGAAAAGAATTCTATTGAAAGAGAGAATGTAGAGTTAATTTGGTTTCCAACTGGTGGCGGTAAAACAGAAGCTTATTTGGGATTGGCTGCATTTACTCTTCTTTATCAGCGCATTGTTTATGGAGAGAAGGCTGAAGGTGTACAGGTAATCATGCGTTACACTTTACGTTTATTAACCGCACAGCAGTTACAGCGTGCCGCCACCTTGATTTGTTGCTTAGAGGTTATTCGTGATCAGCAAGGGTTACTTGGTCAACCTTTTAGTATTGGGCTTTGGGTTGGGGGAAGTAATACCCCCAACAGTCGAAAGAAAGCTTTATCTGACTTAACGACTTTGAAGTCTAATGTAAAACGCGGTCGTAGATATGATAATCCTTTTTTATTAGATAGATGCCCGTACTGCGCTGCTCAGTTGGGTGTAGTGAAAAATAAGAGCAAGCAAGAAGTTTTAGGTTATAAGGCAAGTAGGCAACATCAAAGTGTAATATTTACCTGCACTGACTCTAAATGTCACTTTCACAAATTTATTCCAGTGACAGTCATTGATGAAGATATTTATGAACATCGTCCGTCACTTGTAATCGGCACCGTTGATAAGTTTGCTATGCTAGCATGGCAGCCCCGTATTAGAAGTATGTTTGGGATAGGTTCTCAAGGAGAGCGTATTTCTGAACCACCGCAATTGATAATCCAGGATGAGCTTCATTTAATATCAGGTCCGTTAGGATCGATGGTTGCGCTTTATGAACCTTTAATCGAAAAATTATGCACTTACGAATTAGATGGAAAAGTTGTTAAACCTAAAATCGTTTGTGCTACGGCAACAACCAATGGTTACCGGGAGCAAATTTTAAGTATTTATGGTCGAAGTAATGTAACTCTTTTTCCTGCACCAGGCTTAAGTGCTGAAGACTCTTTCTTTTCTAAATATCAAAGAGATGGCAATGGTGAGCTGTCACCTGGTAGAAAATATGTAGGAGTCTGTGCTCCGGGTTTAGGCTCTATATTAACTACACAAGTTAGGACTCAGTCTGCTCTTCTTTTTGCACCTAATAAAGTTGAAATTGAAGATAGAGATCCATGGGTAACCCTCCTTTCTTTTTATAATAGTATCCGTGAACTTGGTGGTGCTTTAACACTATTTCAATCAGACATAGTTAGCTACTTGCTAGAGCAAAAAAGAAGGTATCCAAGAGATATCCTACCTAGGAAGTTTCTAAATGGAAGGGAATTAACTAGTCGTTTAAAAGACGATGAAATACCACAAGCTATAGCTGAATTAGAGACGTCAGTTAACACAAATATTTTGACCGAACAACTATATCTGGAGATAAAAGGTGAGCTTTTAAAATTGGTGGGTAAATACCAAGAACTAGAGCCAAATGCGTCAGCAATAATTAATAGTATTGATTTAAATAAGAGAATAAAACTAGAGCATTATCATGACCTAGAATGTATATCTAATTTTTTAAGGAATAAAGACGCCAAATTACCAAATAGTTCTAAAAAGTTTTATGAACTATGTTTGAATTATTATGTTAAATCATTTTGCTTAGCTTCGAGTATCATTGAAGTTGGGGTTGATATTGATCGTTTGGCTGTTATGAGTATTGTCGGTCAACCTAAAACAACAGCACAGTATATCCAAGTATCAGGGCGTGTAGGTCGCAGAGTTCCAGAAAGACCGGGTTTAGTTATAACGATTTATAATAATTCGAAACCACGAGATAAATCTCATTATGAAGATTTTAGAGGGTATCATCAAAGACTATACGCCAAAGTTGAGCCTTCTAGTGTCACGCCTTTTTCTAGACCAGCTTTAAAAAGGGGGCTAGCAGCAATTACGGTTGCCGCTCTGAGGCAACTTTCACCTATTGACACTAATCCTGAAGATATTGATGTTGGATTACTCAAAAAGTGGATTGCAGAGCTTATCGACTCTAGGAAAATAGCAATGTCGGCTGATGAATTGAGAGATGTTCAAGATTCTTTAAATAGGTTGTTGGACTCTTGGCCTAGAAGAGTAAGCAAGTTCAATGAATGGGGTAAGTTGACCATTAATGGAGAGGTTCAGCAAAACGATCTCATTTACCCATTAGGACTAAATGGCAATTTTAAAGGAAAATTACCTTGTCCAACGAGTATGAGAAATGTAGACGGTGAATCAAGCATGTGGATCACAAATGTCTATTCGGAAATAGAAGATTTAGGAGATTGGGATGTCTAAAAGTGAAGTGAAAACCAGGAAGTCTCAATTAATTCATACTTTTGGACCTGGGGCTATGCAAGTTAATAAGGATGGTATATCAATGTTGGCTTGCGGTTTAGATTATTGGTTCGCTGAATCAGGAACATCCACTAGCATAGATAAATCAGCCATTGAGAAGTTTATTATACAAGATGAAAGGCTAGCTAGTAAGCTTGGTGTAAAAGAGTTTCGTAACCCTCCTGATGCATCAATAAAGTTTAAAGAACGAAAAATTAGCCTTCCACTGCCAGCTCAAAGGTTTCCTTATTGGCATATCTGTTCCAATACAAACTGCCAAATAATGAAAAAAGAGTCGTCAATAAAGGATGATCAAAGCAGGTGTCCTGTATGCGATTCAACTATGTATCAGTCGAGGTTTATTTCTCTATGTAGCCATGGTCACTTGCAAGACTTTCCTTGGATAGAGTGGATTAATAATAACCTAGGGAAATCGTGCACTGAAAGCTGTCAACTCAAGTTGGTAGGTACAGGTAGTACAACGAGCGCAGGTATTAAAGTTAAGTGTGTAACGCATAACACTAAGCCAGTATCTTTGGGAGGTGTATTTCAAAACGAAAAAGATGGAGATAGAGTGAAGTCGTCTGCACTATCTGAAAAGGGGATAAAATGTTCTGGTGCTAAACCTTGGTTGGGCAGTGAGCATGTAACTGCGTGTGAAGAGCCTTTAGTTACAGCTCTACGTCAAGCTACAAATGTATATTTTGCAAAAACAGATTCTTCAATTCTTCTTCCTGTAAGTGATAACGAATCAATTAATAGGGTTTACTCGGAATATGAAAAAATCCCAAGTGATACAAAAAAGTTGATCGAAGGTGGAGGGGATATTGAAACCAAGGCTGGAATCTTAGCTATGTACTTTGGAGCTGAATTTGAAAAGTCTGAGTTAATTAACTTTTTTAAAAGTTACGAACAAGTCGAACATGAGGTTTTTGAGCTTTCTGAGGTCGATTATCGTTTTCAAGAGTATCACCATTTTTTAGAGAATAATCATGATGGGTGTCTAGTCACAAAACTTCGTGAAATTAGTGAATACGACAGTTGGATATCGAATTACTTCTCTAATATTACACAAGTTAAACAAATTACTGTAACGAATGCTTTTTATGGCTTTGATAGGATACAACCTAGCAAAGACAGAAGAATCGATAGTTATAAAAATGACTTGTGGGAAAATAATAGTGCTACGAAAGGCTGGTTACCCGCTGTAAAAGTATATGGTGAAGGAATCTTTATAGAGTTTAATTCAACTGCAATAAAAAGCTGGTCGCGCGATTTTTCGACGAAGACAGAGTTTAAGAAACTTCAAGAGAAAGCATTAATGAGCTCATTGCATGAAAAAGTAGGAGTACTGTCGCCAGCATATTTGCTTATTCATACTTTTTCACATTTGCTTATTAACCAGATGATTTTTGACTGTGGGTACAGCACAGCTTCATTAAGAGAAAGAATCTATGTTAGCGAAGACCCTGAAACACAAATGTATGGCTTGTTGATTTATACGGCAGCTGGAGATAGTGAGGGGTCTTTGGGGGGCTTGGTTAGGATGGCTGAGCCTAAAAAGTTTGAAGCTATTTTGAGAAAGTCTATAGATAGTTCGAATTGGTGTAGTTCTGATCCAATTTGTAGAGAGCAAGGAGACAAAGGAGGGCAAGGACCGTACGGAATGAATTTAGCAGCATGCCATAACTGTGCATTGTTACCAGAAACGTCGTGTGAAAATTTCAATACTCTAATTGATAGGGGGTGCGTGACGAGTAAGGAACTTAATGGAGATGGCTATTTTGATAGCCTATACTGAATTAGTCTAGATCTTAGTGCACAAATTGCTAGCGATATCACTGCAATGCAGCTTCAACTCTAACTTGAAGCTGTTATTTTATAACAGCGGACGATAGCGATTATTCGCAAACTAGGCGATTGTTGAGTCAAATTTTCTTTGATGTTTAGTAGATTCGGCCCTAGCGATTTAAACCTTGAGTAGATTGATTGAACAGCTCCATTACAACATTGCCAATCTGTCGTGCCAAAAAAGGGGGAACAGCATTTCCTACCTGGACGTACTGTTGTGTTCTTCCTCCTTCAAAAAAGTAGTTGTCAGGAAATGTCTGTAAACGAGCAGCCTCTCTTACTGTGAGGCTGCGACACTGTTTAGGATCATAATGCACGAAGTAATGGCCATCTTTAGAGATATGACTAGTGATCGTTGTCGCGAACTTATTTGCAGATTGTACTCGAAAGCGGTCTGCGTGGTTTCCTGACTCCCAGTTTTTGTGATTTGGGGCTAACTCTTTAGGAAAATCTCTTGACTTGGGAGACACTCCGTTGTGTAACTTCGCGTGTACAGCGCAGAAGGCATAACGAAGTAAATCTGAATCCATATGCCCTCTAGTATCATGATTCAATACACACTTTAAATTTTCATCTAATAACCAATCTCTCAAAGGGGGAAGAAGTCGGTTTTTGTCAATATCAATATGTTGTGACCCCCTTCTATTTAGATTGTTGAATGGCTCTATGTCCAAGTCGTCAATAACATCACTCGAGTGAATTGGGGACTTAAGTAATAACTTCTTTAAGTACGTGGCGTTTTTAGAAATTAATCTTGTCCAAACCTGCTGCTCATTTTCGGTTTTCTTAGAAAATCCGCTCCTAAGAGGCGGTAGATCTCCTAGCACACTTTCCACGCTAATCGTATTGTCTGCTTTTTCCAGCGTTGATGGTATTGCTTTTATGTCTTCTCTAACACCAATCAAAATCACTCTATGACGAGCTTGAGGAATTCCATACTCCTCTGATTTAATAAGAAAATCTCTTGAGTCTTTATATTGAGGGTTCTCTGAATTCTCTGCACTCACGACAAGTGAATATATTTTGTATTTGGGGCCAGTCTTTTCTTTGGTCACTCTACTTGGATTTCTTAAATCCTTCAAAAGCTGCGGAAACATTACTTTGCCGTTTAATTTTGCAGACAGAATTCCGCGAACGTTTTCCATTATAAATACGTTTGGCTTGGCAATGGACAGCACTTTCAAATACTGAAGATAAAGGAAGTTACGGGAATCTTTTTCAGCTTTATAGTTTTTGATACCGGCATTGCGGGATCTTCCGGCCAAAGAGTAAGCTTGGCATGGGGGGCCCCCGATTACCACTGTCGGCCCGGTATGCTTTTCCGTTAACTCTCGGATACGTTCATGAATTAAGTTGTTATCAGCGCCTAGCTCTCTTGGCCCCTCTAGAGTTTCAATGTTCGCTTCTCTCGCTTGTTCAGGATAGCGTTGAAAAAGAGCTTCTCTAGAAAGGTTGCCCCTGACATATTCATAGTAATCATCTAGACCACTAGGCAAACCTTTTAGTTTTCTGAAAAATGCTCTTGTTGTTAGAGTTTTATGCGCATGCGGATCTTTCTCAACAGACAATCCGATTTGAAATGGACTACTTCCATTTTTGTGCCGACAAGAAGATATTCCTTCACCTAACCCACCCGGACCGGCAAATAAATCGATTACTAAAACTTCACCTGTTTTCACAATAGCCACTATATTAAAAAAATGCTGAGCAATAATACCAGGCTAAAAGTTCTGAGCAATATTAATATTATTCTGCTTCTAAATGACTTAGTCTCACCAAGTCATCAATTGAAAAAACTACTCACTAAAGAGTTCCTTTTTTGAACGCGCCAACTTCAACATTTTTATTGAAGTAACTTTTCCCATCTTCAAACATTTGCTTCCTAATTAACTCTATATCGCTGCTCTTAAGCTTTTCCCACAAAACAGCATCAAAGGCTAGTTTGTCTAAATCCTTGGCGTGGTACATAAAGCTTTTGCGCTCGAATTTTTCGAATGGGTTCTGAAGAATGCTTTTAGTTAGCCGACTTTTGTCGTTTAAAAACTCTTCATTATTCAGAGGGCTGTTTGGTTTTTCAGCTTTTCCGTATTTTGTCAGTAAGTCTTTATAAAATGACTGGTAATCATCTCTTAGCAATGTAAGTGATACTTCGCCAGTTTTATCTGCGTGCTTAAGCATCAATAGCAAAAAGATGATTTTGAATGAAAACGTATAATCTCGTTGCTCTAAAAACTCGAAAAAATCATCCCTTCTCGTGGCTTCGCTACGAAGCTTCAGGTTTTTTTCTTCGCGTATCTCGTGAACTCTACTTTGTTTGTAATAGTTAAGCATTTTATTGCCAAACGGTAATTGCTTGTCAGGAACTACACTTAGGTTTTCTACCCATTTTTTTACTGTGCCCGTGGAAACAAATAGTTCTCTTGCAAGTTGTTCATCATTTACATAATCGCCGAATTCATCCTCGAAATTAAATAGTTTAATAGGTCTTAGAATTCTTTCGGATTCATAAAGGTGATCTAGAACAATCTCTTCACCTACAGGTGCTGCGTTAGGGTTGAATACATCAGCGAAAGGCTTGTAATCAGTTAAATTGAATATACTGTGCAAACTCCACGGTTGGAGCGCAGGTCCATATCTATCAACCACATCAACTACGTAAAGCGCTTCTTTGCCTAGGTAGTTCCTTGTACCTCTTCCTAACTGTTGCATGTAAAGCACTTTGGACATTGTTGGTCTTGCCATTACGACAATTGAAGTGTTAGGCGCATCCCACCCCTCATTTAATAAATCACATGCACATAAAAACCGTAGTTTTCCATCCTTATATTTTTTAAGGCCTTCGCGGCTGTTTGCTGATACTGCTTCTGCACTAATCATGTGTTTATTTAGCAGTGCAGCAAGTCTATTAGCGTGTTTTACGTCTACGCAAAATATTACACCTTGAAGTGACGATAGAGATTGGTGGGTAGTGGTGTCTTCTTGGCTAAAGTATTTAGAAATAACATCAACGATCAGCTGATCTCGAGAAGGAATAATGACGTTTTTATTTAGGTCGCTTTTTACGAATTCTTTCCCATTGAATCGTACTTGTGAAAAATCAATATTACTCTCTAATCGAAAAGCCCGTATAGGTGGTAAGAGGCTTTGTTTTATCGCCTCTTCTAAGGTCATATTTATTTGGTATCTACCAAATATTTTAGCTAAATCTTTCTGGTCTAGCCGTTTGTCGGTTGCTGTGCAACCAAGTAAGGTTTTGGGCTTGAAGTGTTCTAAAACCCTTTTAAGACCTTGTGCTGGTGCATGGTGTGCCTCGTCCACCACAATATAGTCAAAGTAATCTGATGAAAGAGAAAAGAAGCTTCGTTGTATGGCTCGTGTTGTTTGTACAATTACATCTGCTTCGGTATCGGTTATATCCGAAGATACTACTAGGGAAGAGTTGCGCTCCAAAAAACGTGATTTTGTTTGGTCGCGAAGGTCTTTGAAAGGTACTATGACCAATGCACGTTTAGCCCGTCCCAACTTCCGCTGCCTTTGGTGGTCTGCAATAAATACTTCTGTCTTGCCTGTACCAGTAGGAAGTATCAGTAAGAAAGTATCCTTTCCCGCTTCCCTATTATTTTGTATGTCAGACAGTGCGTCTTCTTGATATTTGAAAAGTGAAAAACAGATATGACGAAACTGACTTGCTGAGGGTTTTTCGCAGAACGTTTCTGGCGCTCCAAAATACAGGTGAATTTGATCAGCAAACTTTTTTTCGTCTGCCATTCCCGCATTTGACCAACGATACACTTTTATACCGTCTTTCACTAACGAGTTCTGTTTTAGCAGTTGTGAAAGATAACGCTTCCTATCAATAACCAAAGGGTGATGAAAAGCTTCTCCATTTAGTTCAATTGCAATCTCACCGCTTTGCGTCTTTAGCATGTAGTCTACATAGCGGCTTTTACCCAGCAGATCGATATATTGATATTCACGTTCCAAAGCATATAGATATTTAGAGCCGTAAACCTGCTCGAATAGACTTTCGAAATTGTATTCAGGCTTCGTTGGATCTATTTCGTTTATGTGCCTGTCAGTACCGTAATGTTGAAAGTCATATTCCTCGTTTGTTTCACCTAAAACAGCATCAACGAGCCACTTATTGTCCGATTCTTGATCATCAATGAATCTGTAAAGCTTGGTAAATTTATGCATAAGCATATTTTGCCAACCCGTATATTCATGATATCGATATTGAGGCCTGTCATTGCCATAAAACTGAGTATCGAGAATAACTCCAGTCTGTTGCTCGGCGTCACTATATAGGTATGAGGTGTATTGTGAGTCGATGAGTTGAAATCCCTTTCGCTCTAACAATTTTGATAAGCTCATCCATTTAAATCCGTTGTTATGCCATTTTTCACTGACACTATCTTTTCACCAATTCAACCGTAACCCATTTCACATCATCTCGCTTCAAGCCATCTTGGCTTGGAACAGGGTTTAAATTGCGTGCAGTTAGTCCGCTGCTTTGCGCTAAAGTCGCCAACTCCTCATAACTGACAGCGTGCATGGGCCTTGCATCATCATTGGGGCCGAATCGAAGGCTTATATACATGATTCCATTTTCTGAAAGTAAATCAGCTAAACGGTTTAACGCGAGTGGCCTTTCAGATTCTGGTAAATGCATCCAAACAGCAGAAAGCAGTATTAGGTCGTATGTTTTTGGCGCTTGGGGTAGGGTGGTAAGCGCAGGTAAGCTGGCGTTACACCATGTAACACTGTTATGTGAATTGGCTTGTGCTAGGTTTCTTAGCTCATTTGCAGGCTCTACAGCTATTACTTTCCATCCTTTTTCGGCTAACCAATTTGCATCGCGGCCACTGCCAGCACCTACGTCTAACGCAAAGCCTACTTCAGCTTGCTGTAAAGATGCTTTCCAGTCAGTGTGCACACTTTCTGCATCAACCGAATTGTATAAGTCGAAGTAATGCTGCGCTTTTTCACTGTAATGCTTAATGGTGTTTTTTGTACTGCTAGTCAAAATGTCGATGCCTCCCTGATCTGAGGTACAGATTATCGCATTCCCACAAACGCAGCTACCTTTACAACTTTGTGAAATCTCTTTTTAGAAACTTAAATGGCAATAATTATCATTTAAATTAGCTTTAATTTATCTTATACTCCCCCGCCGTAAAGTTCTTAACCCTTCATAACCAAATAACAGAGAAAACCATGAAACTAAGCAGTTTATTTGCACTAACGCCTATCGCGTTTGCTTTGTCGGTAAATGCGCAAACAACTCAAAGCGATACAGTAGAAGTTAAAGAAGCAGACGTAGAAAAAATTCGTATTGTAGGTGTTCGCCAAAACCGTGTTAGCCGCGGTGCAACTGGCTTAACCATGGAAATCAGTGAAACGCCTCAGTCTATCAGTATTCTTTCTGAAGACCTTATGCAGTCGTTCGGTGCGTTCAACATTAATGACGCACTAAAGCTAGCACCAGGTATTAACGTAGAAGAGTGGGAAACTAACCGTACTAACTACACCGCACGTGGTTTTGAAATTAAAAACACCCAAATTGATGGTGTAGGCCTGCCTAACGACTGGGGTATTGTTACCGGTTCGGTTGAAGCTTACGGTTACGAAGAAATTGAAGTTATTCGTGGTGCGAACGGCCTGCTTACTGGTGTAGGTAATGCGTCAGGCACCATCAACTATGTGCGCAAGCGTCCTACTAACGAAGAAGGCGGCGAAGTGGGTGCAAGCATTGGCTCTTACAACTTCAAGCGCGTTCAAGGCGACTACTCTATGCTGCTTACAGAAGACGGCAGCTGGGCGGCGCGTGTAGTAGGTAGCTTTGAAGATAAAGAGTCTCACCTAGATGGTTTAGAAAACGATCGCGGCTTTGTATACGGCGTTATTGACGGTCAGCTAACGGATAACGCAACGATAACCTTCGGTTTGTCATACCAAGACGCCAATACCGACGGCAACACGTGGGGCGGGCTAGTATTCAACTATACCGACGGTACGCAAGCTGAGTGGGATATTAATGACACCACTACGCAAGAATGGACTAAGTGGGATACTGAAACCACTAACGCCTTTGTTGAACTAGACTATGAATTCGACAACGATTGGCAATTGCTACTTAGCTATAACTTCCGTGGTTACGAAGATGAAAGTAAGCTGTTTTATGCTTACGGTGCCATTGATAAAGAGACTGGCCTTGGTTTAGTTGGCTGGCCAGGTCGTTACGATTCTGAAATTGACTCTCACCTGTTAGAAGGCCGTGTATTCGGTGATTTCGAGCTGTTTGGTCGCAGCCATGAAGTTAACTTTGGTGTAAGTCACGCTACTAGCGACGACGTGTCTTTTGTTCATGCGTTTGACTACGCTACTACTCCTGCATACGGCCCAACACCAGCATTCCCGTACGGTTTGGATGCGATTGCTGAGCCTGAGTGGTTAGGTGTGTCTGAGTACTCAAATATTGAGCAAACACTAACGCGTTACTTCGGCTCTGCTCGATTCAGCATAACCGACGCAATGCACATCATCGCCGGTTTTAACGCGATCGACTTCGAGCGTACGGGCCAAAACGCAGGCGCGGTTATCGATAACTCAGAAAGCGAAGCCAGCCCTTATGTTGGTGCCACTTACGCGGTAACAGAAGATGTTAATGCTTACGTGAGCTACTCTGACGTGTACCAGCCACAAGAACAGTATGACGTAAACGGCCAATACCTTGACCCAACTAAAGGTAAGAACTTTGAAGCGGGCTTCAAGGCACAGTGGTTCGACGACAGACTACTAACAACTTTCGCTTACTTCACCGCTGAACAAGATAACTTGGCAGCATATGCAGGTACTAACCCTGAAACTCTTCAGTACTACTACAAAGGCGTATCGGTAGAGTCTGACGGTTTTGAAATTGAGCTAGCGGGTCAGTTAACTGATGATCTACGCATTAATGCGTCTTACACCAACATTGATGTAGAAGACGAGCAAGGTAACGACGCTAACCTATGGGCACCACGTGATGTAGTGACGTTCCAACTAGGTTACACCGTGCCGCAAGCGCCAGAAATTGAAGTAGGTTTTGGTGGTAGATGGCAGTCTGAAATTAGCAACGTAGACTACAATGTTAAGCAGGGCGCTTACTTCTTAGGCAACGTTTATGCTTCACATGCGTTTACAGAAGATTTCACCGTTCGCATGAACATCAATAATATCTTCGACAAGAAGTACATCAACAGCCTACATACGGTTGGTTACTACGGTGCGGGGATCAACGCTCAGTTGAGTGCATCATATACGTTCTAATATGAACCAAAACATGAATAATTAAAATGCGGCTTAGGCCGCATTTTTTGTTTGTGATCCTTCTTTAATGAAGCAGTTTTCCTAGACTCTTAATTTAAATTTTTATTAATTGATTAAAATTAGACCAGTTGCTATTGTTTTAAAACGTTCAGAAGATGGAGTTTCAAATGAATAAACACTTAAACAAAGTGTTCCCAAATGCCGTTAAGTTGTCAGTACTAACGTTAGGTGTTTTTCTTGGCGGCCACCTCGCCGCACATACCGATAAACAAAACTACGAAACAATCGACGTAGTAGGTGAGAAAACTTCTCCCCAACTGAAACGCGCATTCGACAAGCAACGTTTCGAGTTTCTAGAGTTATATAACAGCATTAATGAGATCGCAAAGTTCGACGTAATCTGTAAATACCACAAGCCAATTGGAAGCCAAATTGCCCGTAAAAGTTGCGAACCGCGTTATGTGAAAGACTTTCGTTCAATGATGATGCAAGTCTCGTCTACTGGCCCGGGAATTGATTTTAACCGCTTACCCAGCGATGACCATATTCGCTTTCTTACTAACGACACGAGAGAAGATGCTTTCGAGCATGTTGCAGCGTTGATTGCCACCCATCCAGAACTATTTGATAGCTTTACTAAACTAGACGCTATTCACCAGCGCATTGAGCAGCGTAAAGAAGAAGTTTACGAAGATTAATTCATGAAAATCACAGGAATTAAAATGAACCGTATTCTTAAAAAACATTTGGCACTAAGCGCTGCTTTAGCGCTTTTTTCACTAACCAGTGGCCACGCAATGGCCCAGTTAGATAAGCAGAAAGTAGAGCGAATCGATGTTGTGGGGCAGAAAACAACGCCTCAACTCGTAACAGCTTTTGAGAAAGAACGCTTTGCTTTTTTGGAGCTCTACAACGAAATTAACAACGTTGCTAAATTTGACATGATATGTCATCGCAGTAAGCCCACCGGTAGCCAAATTGTGCGTAAGCATTGCGAGCCTAGGTATTTGAAGTCTTACAGGTCCATGATGATACAAAAAGCCAGCAACACGTCGACTAGCGATAATACGTACATCAACTTTGGTCTATTACCTCATGATGACGACATTAAATTTCTTACCAAAAATACTCGTGAAGAAAATCACGACCATGTTGCAGCATTAATCGCAACACACCCAGAGTTATGGGAAAGCTTCAAAAAGCTTGATGCTATTCACCGTAAAATAAAGCAGCGGGAAGAAGGCAACTAGCGCTGTTTGGTGCAGCTGCTTAACCTATAAAAAATGCGGCTTAATGAAGCCGCATTTTTTGTATCAATTATAACTACTGATACTTCTTAAGCTCTAGTCGTGACACCATGCCTTTATGCACTTCGTCAGGGCCATCAGCTAAGCGAAGGGCTCTTGCACCCGCGGCAAATCGCGCCAGTGGGAAGTCGCTACACATACCCGCACCGCCGTGAATTTGTAGTGCCATATCCACCACGTTTTGTAGCATATTCGGCACCACCACTTTAATGGCTGATATTTCGGTCATAGCGTGCTTTACGCCTAAGTTGTCAATTTTCCAAGCGGCGTGGAGCGTGAGTAAACGCGCTTGCTCAATAGCCATGCGAGCATCGGCTACGCGTTCTAAGTTGCCACCTAAGCGTATGATTGGTTTACCAAACGCAACCCTTTCGTGACCACGTTTAAGTGCAAGCTCTAGCGCTTTTTCTGCCATGCCGATAGCGCGCATGCAGTGGTGAATACGGCCTGGGCCCAAACGCCCTTGTGCAATAGCAAAGCCTTTGCCTAAACCCATAATTAGGTTGTCTTTGCTCACGCGCACATTATCGAAATGCATTTCCCCGTGGCCGTAAGGCGCATCGTAATCGCCGTAGGCATCTAGCATGCGCTTAATGGTAATTCCAGGCGTATCAAGCGGCACTACGACCATACTGTGGCGACTGTGCTTGTCGTTATCAGGGTTAGATAAACCCATGAATATAGTTATAGCAGCATTAGGATGGCCTAACCCTGTCGACCACCACTTTTTACCATTAATGACTACGTCATCGCCATCTTCAATAATGGTGGCGGCCATATTGGTGGCGTCAGACGAAGCAACATCAGGCTCTGTCATACCAAACACTGAGCGTATTTCACCTGCAAGCAATGGTTTAAGCCATTTCTCTTTTTGGGCGTCGTTGCCGAAGTGATACAGCACTTCCATATTGCCGGTATCAGGCGCATTGCAGTTAAAAATCTCTGGTGCAAAGAGGTATTTTCCCATGCGCTCTGCCATAGGTGCATATTCAAGCGTGGTAAGACCCTGGCCTAGCTCGGCATCGGGCAAAAACAGGTTGGCTAACCCTGCTTCACGCGCTTTTGCTTTAAGCGCTTCAGTACCAGGGTGCAGCTTCCAGTTTTTCCAGTCACCGTGATTATTTTCTTTATGGTGAAAGTCGTAAACTTCATCTTCAATTGGCGCTATATGCTCGGCTATAAAATTATCGAGCTTCTCTAGTAAGGCTTTGGTTTTGTCGTTAAGTGAAAAATCCATAGGGCACCTTTTTACATTCGTTGAACTTGTACTAATTAAATATAGAGAGTATTTGCTTCGCATCTCGCACTTGGTCGCCGCAAGTTAAAATGTAGGGGCTGTCTCTAAAGCGTGCGATAACTGTTTGTTAAACGCATAGTAGAGAAAGTTGTTAAGTGAATGAAATGAAATATAATCCTTAAATGGTGTGAATTTCATTCATGGTTGTGGCAATGTTCGAAAACAGACAATTCGAGAAGTTGGATCTAAACCTGCTCAAGGTTTTTGAAGCGCTTTGGCAGCATAGGAATATGACCCGCGTAGCTGAAGCGCTTCACATTACGCCATCGGCCGTTAGCCATGCCATGCGCAGGTTTAGGGATACTTTGGGCAACCCACTTTTTGTTAAAGAAAAACAAAGCATGTTGCCTACTGCAGCCTGCGAACGGTTAGCGCCCGCTATTCTAAAAGCCTTAAGCGATATTCGAAAAGCATTGGGGGAGTTTGCCGACTTCGACCCGTTACACAGCCATCAGCGCTTTGTTATTGCCATGCAAGAGTCTCTAGAATTAGGCGTTTTACCTGTTCTGCTTTCAACCCTTGAAAAACAAGCTCCTAATGTTGAAATAGTAAGCACTCGCTTACATCGCGATACAATGCTGGCAGACTTAACAAATCGAAACCTCCACCTTGTTATTGATATTGGTCGCGCTGTTGATGCGCCCATTTCTCACTCACTATTGCGCCGCGATACCTACAAGGTGCTTATGAATAAGCAAAACCCGCTGGCACAAAATATAGATAAGAAGAAGTATGTAGAGGCTCGCCATATAACGGTGTCGAACCGGGCAAAAGGGGCGTCGGTAGAAGAAATCGCGCTGCAGCAACTAGGTATAAGCCGTCCTTCATTATGGCGTTGCCAAAACTATCGCGCCGCGGCAGATGTGGTGGCTAGCACTAACGCTTTGTTAACCTTGCCAGGCTCTGTGGCCGATGCGGTAAGCGATGATAACCTGATTAGCACCAAACTGCCGTATCAGCTTCCCGCGTTGGAAACACACCTTTACTGGCATAGCCAGCAGGAAGGCGAGCCCGGGCTAATGTGGTTACGCAATTTAATGCTACACTTGTTCGCTGAATCTGGTCTTACCAGATAGGTTCTGATAGGATTTAGCGCTATAGGCATTATCACGCAGCTCACACTTTGCCAGCGATTAGCGGGGTTCAGTGCTAGCGTGCATGAGGTATATCAGATAGCACGGTTGGCGCGCGTTCTGGTGAAAAGGAAGCAGTAATGAATATTCACACACTTGCAGGCTACATACAGCATATTTATCTTGTTGAAGACAGCAAGGGCTTGCTATTGCTTGATGGCTGTAGCCGCGCCGATGTAGACAACGTGTGTCGATACATTACGCAAACCTTAGGTCGTCCGTTAAGTGACTTAAAGCTGATTGTGGTTACACATATGCATCCAGATCACGCCGGAGGCGCCATTAAACTACGTGAACGTACTGGTGCGCAGGTGGCATCTCATCCCAAAGCCATTAATTGGTATGCTGGGTTTGCTGGGCGTACTGCTCACGGCATAGATTTATTGCTAACCTGGTGGGTGGCCAATCGTATTGGCAAGCCAAGAATGCCCATTTGGTACAACCCAATACTAGCGCCAGACATGACGCTTGCCGACAATCAGTTACTGCCCGGTTTTCCTGATTGGCAGGTTATGTACACGCCGGGCCATACCGACCACGATTTAACGCTTAAGCACATTCCCACGCAGCAGGCTTACATTGCCGATGTATTGGTGCAGGTGAAAGGTGAACTGGTACCGCCATATCCGTTATGTCACCCTAACCAATATCGCGAAAGCTTAAAAAAGCTGGCCCAGTCACATATTGATACATTCTTTTGTGCTCACGTTCCGCCCACCAAAAAGTCGGATATCGATTTTGAACACGTTATTGAAAACGCGCCGCGCAAACCTAAGAATCACTGGCATTCCAGTAAAAATCGCATAAAGAAAAAGCTATTCAATAAGACTCGCGAGCATTAGTTTATTAGCCGTCGTTAGCGTTACTTATTTACGAAGCGGCGTGTTTAGCTGGCACTGCCCTTGCTTTTCCCCCTTAATAACCACATTAATCCTATAGGCATATCTATAATAACGAGAGGGCGATAATGTATAGGCCGCACTCTCTGGGTATTATTTTTAAAGGTTTAGGTTTAAGGGAATAGGAACTGCAAAGGCAGAATACAAACAAAATAATGCAAAAAAATATCGCTACGCTTTTTGACAAGACTCGGGCAATGGCGTCGCTAACTGGCGACAAACTTAGCAGTGTGTTTAACAAAGAAACCCACCGATTCACCATTACTGGGCTAAGTCGAAGCGGTAAATCTATGCTGTTCACCAGCCTTATCACTATGCTGAAAAGCCGTAGTGAAGAGGGCTATGCGTGTTTGCCTTTGCTACGTTATTTGCCGCCATCCCAAGTGCTTGATATGCGCATAGAGCCCATTGAAGGCTACAAACCGTTCCCGCATATACAGAACATTGCTGATCTTGAACACGGCCAGTGGCCTAAAGCCACCGAAGAAGCATTCGGTTTTAAGCTGGTGGTGCGTTTAAAAGAAACCGCCTCATTGAAGCGTCATGTACTGCCTCATAGCGATGTGGTGTTTGAGTTTATCGATTATCCTGGAGAATGGGTGACCGACATTCCCATGCTAAGTAAAACCTATGCTCATTGGTCAGACTCTGCGTGGGCTCAGCTTAGCAGTGGGCCGCAGCAGTATTTTGCCAACCAGTGGAAAGCGTTTGTTAATCAGTTTGATTTTGAGCAAGAGCCAACCGAACAACGTATTCAGCTGCTGGTTAATGCCTATCGCGATTATTTAGTAGACGCGAAGGCCAACGGCATATCTCTTCTTCAACCGGGCAGTTTTTTATTGGAATCGAGCGACTTCGATTGGCAGGCCTTTGGTTTTACGCCGCTTCCGTCTAGCATCACCAGCGATGTATCACATCCTTGGTTTAAAATATTCGACAAGCACTTTGCTAAATTCCAAAGTGGGTGGTTAATGCCGCTGAAGCAGTCCATTTTCAAAGAAACCGACAAGCAGATAATTCTCGTCGATTTGTTTGAAGGGCTTAACCACAGCAGACAGCATTTGTATCAGTTAAAAGAAACTCTGAGTCATTTGGCCGACACCTTTGTGTACGGGCAAAGCACGTGGTTTTCACGCAATGTGCTGAAAAAAGAACAAATAGGCAGAGTGGCGTTTGTGGCCACTAAGTCTGATTTAGTGCCTGTAAGTCAGCGCGCTAACTTACTTAATTTACTTACCCAAATTACCGAAGGAGCGAGAGCGCGGTTTGACGGTAAACCCATACAATTCGAGCATTTTTTAGTGTCTAGCATGCAAGTAACCGACGAAGGTAGTAATGATGATGCTATTCGTTACAAAGACACTGATGGCCGCTATGTAGAGTCTACGTTCGAACCTATTCCCAGCACTTTGAAAGAGATGGAAGAGGGTAGCCACTTTCCAGTACCTGATGTGAGTGTACCTAGCGATTTTAAGGCGCGTATTTTAGCGGGTAAGGGCGTAGATAGATTGCTTCAGTTTTTACTGGGCAAAGGAGAGTAAGAATGAGCGATAAACCTTATACATTTGACGAAAGCCCAGAAGAAACAAGCCAGTCTACGCTTAGAAGCGATGCAATTTACGGCGGTGTCGGTGAGGAAGATCAGCATAATGCGGTGACTGGTTATGGTAAACCTAATAATGACCATGAAAGTGATGCGGTAACAAAACCGCAATACAAAACCAAAGTTAAAACACAAACCTTAGACATAGCGCAGCCTGAAACCAAACTTCCGCAACAAGTGACCGAGGATGTATGGGAAGTGGATACTAAAAAAGGTGGCCTGTCGTTAGGTGCGGCAACATTAGGGTTTGGCGTTGTTTCATTAATTGGCTTTTTCGTTTTTGAAGCTTATACCACCCTTGCGGCCAACGTTTCTGAACACCCCATCGGTACAGGTGTACTAGGCGCGCTTTTAGTTGGGTTTGTTAGCTGCTTTAGCTTTTTGACTTTTAAAGAGTGGAGAGGCTACAAGCAAGTAAATACGGCGATGGAAGATGCAAGCGTTATCCGAGATTTGCTGGCTAGTAATGGGGTAGAGCCCTCAGCTAAACAAGAGCCTTCAGCGAAACAAAATCCATCAGCGGGAACAGAAGCATCGCCACAGAAAATTGATCGCGTGCTAAGCCAGCACGGCAAACGCTTTTCGCGGGGGTCTTACGCAGCGCATTGTTTCGACCGTTATAAGCAGCAGCTTCAAGACGACATGACAGGCCCAGAACGATTAGGCCTGTACGAAGACACGGTACTAAAACCTGTTCAGGAAAAGGCGCACAAGGTGCTGAATAAAGAGTCGGTGACCGCCGGAAGCCTTGCGTTTATAAGCCCAAATAATCTTATTCAAACTTTTGCTGTGGTATGGATTAGCTTTCGTACCATTCGTCGAATGGCCCGCGTGTATGGGCTAAGGCCAAGTACAGCAGGCAACTGGAAGTTGCTTAAAGTGTTGGCGCAAAACATTGCGGCGCAAGGCGTGTTTGACTTAGCTACCGACGAAGTTGCCAATCAAATTGGCGGCAGCTTGTCGGCGAAGTTTATGGAAAATTCTGCTGAAGCGATTGCTGCGGGCGCGCTCAACGCCCGTTTAGGGCGAGCGTTGATCAAGTTACTTAAATAGCGCCTTTTGCCCGCTTGTTAGGCTGCGCTAGTGATTTTGCGCAGCCTAGTGGCACCAGCCGCGCTCTAGCGTGAAACCCTTAGGTTACTGTATTTACGTTATAGCGCCTTTTTAGTGGGCACCACCACGTTAGCAAAGATTAATCCCGCCACTAGCGACATAAAGATAAGAAATACTTCCTGCCCCAAATGGTCTGCCTTCACAAAGTCTTGGCCCGTCATAAACGAGTTCAAGCCAATATAGGTCTTAGACCCCGGCACCAGCACTATAAGTCCGTGCATAGCCACAATGGTCGCGGGTTGGTTAGCAATGCGGGTGAACGCATTAGCAAAAATGCCTAACGCAAATGCACCCACGAATGCACCTAGCCCAGGGCTCATGTAGTCAGAGCTCCATGCGGTAGCACTGTAGGCAATAAATGCTGCTGCCAATGCCCATGGAATGTGTTTAATACGCGTTCTGAATATCGCAACTAGGGCAATACACAGCAAGAATACCGCTAGCCAAGTAGCCCAGTAAGGCAGCGATTCTGCAGGGGTATACACGTTTTCACCAAACGCACTAAAGCCCACTGACACACCTAAGAAAGCACCGAAATACAGCTTAAACAGCTGCATGATGGCGTCCATAGTACGAGCCGTGCCCGACACCATGTTTCGCGATGAAAGCTCGGCAAGGCCCATAGTCAGCGCTAGTCCGGGTACAAATACAATCACCGATGAAAGCACAACCAGCGGAATGTTAATGCCAGGGTCAACGTATTGACCAATAGCACAGGCAAGAATGCCGCCAACGAACGCGGTGACAGGCTCTAGCATCAAGTTTACGCGTTTAGACTGCTGTGCCCATAAGGTCCAAAGATAAGCCACAATACCCAAGGCACCCGACCAGCCAATTTCACTCCAGCTTGCACCCATTAGCATAGCAAACGCGCCGGTGGCCATAGCAAAGGCAACGCCAGTAACCCATTTGCCATAAGGGCTGCCCATGGCATCTATTTCATTTAAGCGCTTGTCAGCTTCACTTAAAGTTAATTTGCCCGTCAGCAGTTCGCTGGCCAGTTCATCGGTAAGCGACAACGCGTTCATGTCTAGCTCGCCTGGAAGCAAACGCGCAGCGTGGTTATATTCGTCTTCGTGGCGGTCACTCCAGATAACAAAAGTCAGTGAAGTTGGCGTTGAAATAAATGAAGCGTGTACGCCTAAATACTTAGCGACTTCACCTAGGTAAGCTTCAAGACGGAACGCAGGGGTACCGTACTTGTGCAGCATTTTGCCTAGCTTCACTATAAATCTACGAATTTGAATAAATTCAACGGTATCCAACGCACTGCCCTTTAGTTTTGATAAATCTAATATGAGATAAATGAGGCAAAAAAGCCAGACGCATAGGTAAAGTGTCTGGCTAAAATTTGGGCGGATTGTACGGAGGGTTTTGCACGAAAGCAAAACAAATTTTCTCTTATTTTCCCTTACAAAAACTAATCGATTAATCCATTAAAAGTGCGCTCTTTAGCGCGAGTTTTCAAACGAAAAATACAGGTATTCTTGCGCTTAAACACGTTCTGTAAACGGCATCCAGTCTTTCCATACGGGTTCCAGTTCTTTCATTGAAAGTGCGCTCACGACATCTGATACAGATCGGTTATCGTCAATATCGAATTGATTTAGTGCCTTCGATGGGGCGCTGTAACCGCCAGGCTGTGTTTGCGACGCTGCACTCATAGACGTTATGCCAAGCGGCATTACGCCATCCCGAAATACTGCCGACTCTCGGGTAGACAGCGAGAGTTCTGCTTGTGGGTTAAAAATGCGGTGGGCGCATATTAGCTGCAGCAAATCTCGCTCGTTAGGGAGTTTACTGTTGGTGTGGGCATTGCCCCCTGTGCTGTTACCTTCACAGCTACGAAGGCGCGGAAAAGCAATGGATACACGGCTTTGCCAGTAGTGTTGCTGTATTAACTTGCCGTGAAGGGCGGTCATGGCGCTATCAACCCGCCAGTCGCCTAAACCAAGTAGCGCGCCAATGCCAATTTTATCAATGCCGGCTTTCCCTATGCGATCGCTGGCTTCTAAGCGCCATAGGAAGTCCTGTTTTTTACCTCGAGTGTGGTAATTAGCGTAATGCTGCGGTGAGTAGGTTTCTTGATACACTAACACCGCGTCTAAGCCCAGGTGCTTCAAGGTTTCATATTGCTCGCGCTTTAAAGGCTGTACCTCCATCATAAGGTAGCTCACCTTTTCGCGAATGGCGCTTAGTGTTTGCTCAAAATATTCCATCCCCACTTTGGTTTCATGTTCGCCAGTAACCAGTAACACCTGTGAAAAGCCTAAATCTTTGATGGCTTCAATTTCGGTCAACACTTCGCTTATAGACAGGGTTTTGCGCTTTATTTTGTTGCTCATTGTAAAGCCGCAGTAGGTACATTCGTTGGCACACAAGTTTGATAAATACAAAGGTACAAACAGCTGCATGGTATTGCCAAAGCGATGGCGAGTAATTGCTTTAGCGCGATAGGCCATGGCTTCTAAGTACTTAGCGCCAGCGGGGGAGATCAGCGCCATGAAGTCGTCTAAAGAAAGTGTATCTTTACCTAGCGCTCGTTCTACGTCTCCTGCTGTTTTGCTGTTTATCGACATAGCCACATGCGACAAGTCTTGCTGCATTAATGCCTGTGCTACCTTCATACCGCCGGCTCCAAAAAGGCGGTAAGCGGGCTAGAGGCTTGGGCAAAACTGCTGGTAGCACCAAGTCCAGCTTCAAAGGCTTTTCGCCCCGTTTCTACGGCGCTTGCGAAAGCTGCTGCCATAGCAACTGGGTCCTTAGCCGTGGCGATAGCCGTATTCACCAGTACCGCATCTACTCCCAGCTCCATGGCCGCCATAGCTTCGCTTGGCTTACCAATGCCTGCATCTACAATGACGGGTATCGACGCTTGTTCAACAATAATTTGCAAAAAGGGTTTGGTTTGTAATCCCTGATTGCTCCCAATTGGCGCGCCCAATGGCATGACGGCAGCGCAGCCTACCTCTTCTAAGCGTTTACATAAAACGGGGTCTGCTCCGCAGTAAGGCAAAACGTGAAACCCTTTTTTAACCAGTGCCTCTGCGGCAAGCAGGGTTTCGATGGGGTCGGGCAACAAGTAGCGTTGGTCTGGATGAATTTCCAGCTTCACCCAAGGACTACCTAATGCTTCATAAGCAAGTTCAGCGGCGAATATGGCTTCTTTAGCGTTCTTCGCTCCCGACGTATTCGGCAAAAGAGTAACGCCCAATGCTTTTAATGCCGAAAGCGTTTCATCTTGTGAACTATGGCTGGCGACACGCTTCATTGCCAAGGTCACCATGCTGCTCTTGGCTGCCTGTACCGCGCTTTTCAGGGTGTCTGGGTTACTAAATTTGCCAGTGCCAGTTAACAGGCGGGAAGGGAAGGTATGATTTGCGAGTGTTAGCATTTTAGCCTCCTGCCACTAGGGTAAATATATCCACCGTATCGTTGTTACTTAAATACGTCGTCGGCCATTCTTGCTTGCTGACAATAGCCGCGTTTTTGGCAACGGCAGTGCCTTCGTCTTTCAATTGTTTAAGGGCAATTAATTCACTAAGTGATATAGGAGAAATCACGCTCATTGGTTGATTGTTCACGTTGATATTAATTTGGGTCATTGGCATACCTCACAATAAGAAGAGGGGGGAAGCTTGAAACTTTGCAGCGTACCTTGGCCTGCATGGGCGTTTACGTACTGGCCCCATTTAATATCGGCATCGAAGCCTCTTGCCAGAAATAACAAGGCTTGGGTAGCTTGGTGGCACGCTGCCATGCCTACAACGGGGCCCAGTACACCTTTGCTAACGCAATCCTCGCGTACGGCAACATTATTCACTAAACACTCATAGCAACCGCAGGTAGCTGAGTTTTGAGGCAAGTTCAGCGCTTGCCAGGTAAGCCCACTCGCTGCTGCAATAAAAAGCGGAATAGAGGCGCGAAACGAGGCCAGGTTTATCTGCCTTCGTACCGTAACGTTGTCGGTGCAATCCAGCACGCAGGTGGCTGATGCAATTAATGTTGGTAAGTTGTTACTATCAGCAAATAAGCTTTTAAACTGGATGTTTAAATGCGAGTTCACTTTACGCAGTTCATTGTAAAGCGATTTAGCTTTAAGCTCGCCTAGGTGCATTTCGTTGTAGCTTATTTGGCGCTGCAAATTACTAATGTCGACGGTGTCACCATCTATAAGTGTAATGTTGCCCACGCCTGCGCCTGCTAAATAGCGGGCGGTTAAGCTGCCTAATCCACCTAAGCCAACGATAACAGCGTGTGCACCCGCCAAATTAAGCTGTCCGTCGTGATCAATGCAATCGAGTAAGAGTTGTCTGCTGTAGCGACGTATATCCTGATGCGCTAACTGCTGGCCTACCGAGTGACTAAGTGAATGAGTAGCTGAATGACTAAGCAAACCCAGCCTCCTCAACCAATGCTTGGTAGGCTTTTAGCGGGTGTTCTGCCTGAGTGATTGCACTTACCACAGCAATGCCGCTAACGCCGGTTTTAGCTACATCGCCTATACGCGATAAGTTAATACCACCAATAGCAACGGTGGGAATGCCATCGCAAAGCTGCACATACTTTTCTAAACGTGCTACACCTTGGGGCTTCGAAGGCATGTCTTTGGTATTGGTGGGGAAGATATGACCAAGGGCAATGTAAGACGGGTTTAAAGCGCGAACACGTTGAATTTCAGCGAAGCCGTGCGTTGATATTCCAAGCCGTAAACCCGCACTACGGATGGCGTTTAGGTCTGCGGTGTCGATATCCTCTTGCCCCAAGTGCACACCGTAAGCCCCGAGTTCTATGGCCAGCTCCCAATAGTCATTAATGAATAATTGGCAGTCGGTGTGTTTCACCAATTCTATTGCCTCTTTTATTTGCTGACGAATGTCTTCTTGGGAGCCTTGCTTAACCCGTAGCTGCATTATTTTTACGCCCGTTGGCCAGAGGCGGGCTATCCATTGCACGCTATCCACTACAGGGTAGATGCCTAAATGAGTATGAGTAAGTGCAGGAAAGTGGGCTTCTTTACAAGACGAGGCTTCAAGAAGGGTATCCTTATCCCGCTCTTTTTCATTAGCAGTGGCGCCACGTTGGTGAAAGGTCACCAGCGGAAAGCTCTCTGGTTTTGCTGGAAAGCCGTTGGTTTGTGCAAAGTAGGTGGTTAATTCGTTACTTATGGCGTTTGCGTTAGCCGCTGCGCATTGCTTTGGTAGTGTATGGCTACGAACTTCGCTGACGTAAGCATTAGCAAGCGTAAGTGCGTCTTCAATGCAGTAGTCGTGAACAATGAATGCCGCTAATGCGCTGGCTAACATACAGCCTGTGCCGCGAAGGTTGCCGTTAGCGTATTTCGGCTGGCTAAAACGAAGAGTGTGAGAGGCACAAACAAAAATATCGCTCACGTTTTTTTGCCAGTGGGCGTGACCGCCCTTAACGTAAACGCTCTTTGCGCCTTTACCCCTTAGCCGATTGATTGCAGTTAGCAAGCTCGCTTCATCAACAACAGGCAAATGGGTGAGCCACGCAAGCTCATCGATATTTGGCGTAACGATATCTACCGTATTCAACAGTTCGTCAACTACGCTTTCGCTTAACTCACTCAGCACGCCACCGGACGAGGTAGACAGTACAGGGTCCCATACAACGAAGGGGCGAGGGTTAGATGTTTTTTGAATACGTGCACACAACAACAGCGCTTGCTCATCATTAGCAATAGCGCCAATCTTAATAGCGCGTGGCGGGGTATCTTCAAACAGCACCTGCCACTGCTGATTTAATGCCGACGCGCACATGCTTTCCTTACTAAGCATGATTGAGTTGGACTGCACGGTAAGCTGTGTAGTGAGCACACAAGCATGGATGTTCAGATCGGCCAATGTAATGGCGTCGCGGGTAACGCCCGCACCACCGCTACAGTCAACGCCCCCCACACACCACACTACAGGAAGTGCAGTGGTGAGGTTGTTGGATGCAGGGCTTATGGACGCTTTCGCCATCATGGTAGCTCTACCTTGCTATCTGCAGTGTGATAAAGCTCTGCGCCAGACTGATTGAATGCCTGGGCCATCTCTTTCATGCCTTTTTCTTTCTCAAACTCTTGCTGCTCTGCTTGTTTAGCCACATCGCGCACTTCCTGAGAAATTTTCATGCTGCAAAATTTAGGGCCGCACATAGAGCAGAAATGCGCAACTTTGCCAGACGCCTGCGGCAAGGTTTCATCGTGATAAGCGCGCGCAGTATGCGGGTCGAGAGCTAAATTGAACTGGTCTTCCCACCTGAATTCAAAGCGTGCTTTCGACATGGCGTTGTCGCGAATTTGTGCACCTGGGTGGCCTTTTGCCAAGTCGGCAGCGTGGGCTGCAATTTTGTAGGTGATCAGCCCCTGTTTAACGTCTTCTTTGTTAGGTAGGCCTAAATGCTCTTTAGGTGTTACATAGCACAGCATTGCGCAGCCATACCAACCAATCATGGCGGCACCTATACCTGAAGTGAAGTGATCGTAGCCAGGAGCGATATCGGTGGTGAGGGGGCCAAGGGTATAAAACGGCGCTTCGTGGCAGTGCTTAAGCTGCTCTTCCATGTTCGCTTTAATCATATGCATTGGCACATGCCCCGGGCCTTCAATCATTACCTGAACATCGTACTCCCATGCAATTTTCGTCAGCTCACCAAGGGTACGTAATTCAGAGAATTGCGCGTCGTCGTTAGCGTCAGCTACGCTACCAGGGCGTAAGCCATCACCTAGCGACAGCGCCACATCGTACTTAGCGCAAATTTCGCAAATATCGTGAAAGTGTTCATACAGAAAGCTTTGTTGGTGGTGGCTTAAGCACCACTTTGCCATTATCGAACCGCCGCGCGATACAATGCCGGTTACCCGCTTTGCGGTAAGGTGTACGTACTCAAGCAGCACGCCAGCGTGAATGGTGAAGTAGTCTACGCCTTGTTCAGCTTGCTCAATTAGGGTGTCTTTAAACATCTCCCACGTTAAATCTTCGGCTACACCGTTTACTTTTTCTAGCGCTTGATAGATGGGTACGGTGCCAAGAGGAACAGGACTGTTTCGCAGCAGCCACTCTCGGGTTTCGTGAATGTTTCTGCCGGTAGATAAATCCATGATGGTATCGGCGCCCCAGCGCGTTGACCACACCAGCTTTTCTACCTCTTCTTCAATAGACGAGGTTACTGCTGAATTACCAATGTTTGCGTTAATCTTTACTAGAAAGTTACGCCCTATAATCATTGGTTCCAACTCGGGGTGATTGATGTTGCATGGAATAATGGCGCGGCCTGCGGCCACTTCCTGGCGTACAAATTCAGGCGTGATGGTCTCGGGTAAATTCGCACCAAAGTGTTCGCCTTTGTGCTGCTGCGTCAGTTCGGCATCTTTAATGGCTTGGCGACCCATATTCTCGCGAATGGCAATGTATTCCATTTCAGGGGTAATAATGCCCTGTCTTGCGTAGTGAAGCTGGGTAACGTTTTTGCCTGCTTTTGCTTTTAGTGGTTTGCGGCTGCGAATAAAGCGGAAATCTTCGGTAAATATGTCGTTTTCTCGCTCTTTTGCAAAGCTCGACGAAACGCCCTCTAATTCAAGGGTATCGCTACGCTCTTCAATCCACGTTTGGCGAAGCGGAGCTAGGCCTTTGTGCACATCTATGTTTTCTTGTGGGTCGCCGTAGGGGCCTGAAGTGTCGTAAACAGGAATTGGCGGATTTGGTTCTAAAATAGGGTTGTCTTCTGTTCCACCCACTAAACTGTCGTGTTGGTGAATAAGGCGCATGGCCACACGAATATCGTCACGGCTGCCACACTCGTAGTGGCGTGTTGAATTTGGGTAAGCTTCGCCCGCAAGTTCATTAATGAATTGTTGTGCTTGTTGGCGCTGTTCGCGTCTGTTCGACATAGCATTTTACCTTTTAAGTTTAGGTTCTAAAAATGCTTGTCAGGAGTGAAGGAGAATACAAAGTGTAAGTGTTGAAGGGGATAACCCCGTTACTTTAGCGAGATTGTTGGTAAAGGTTTTGGTGATTACAGCCCTTTACTCCGTTGATGTTGACTTGGGGATAAACTTGAACAGTTTACCTTGAGTGACGAGCAGCACCTTCATGGGTGTGTCTGTATCATCAACAGCAAAACAACTTCGCTTCACAACGCTAAACCACGGTTTAACATTGTGCACATTGTATTTTCTTGTTCCCTTCGCAGGTATTAGCCTGATCAGGTTCTACGGATCCCACTTTCGCGGTCTCAGCTTACTGGGTTAACAGTGAAGCACTCCGACAAGTTGTTTAAGTCAATTCGGGTTGTTGTTGAAACAACCCGAATTGAGAATTCCTTTTTACTATATCTTCAATTTTACGGGTAATACAAGTACTACCAGAAAGCTAAATGAATATTCATTTAGCTGGCTAGCTGCTGACCTTCCTTGTAAAGCTGAAGTGCAGTGGCTGTGTCGTGCTTGCGTTCGCTAATTGCAGACAGCAGCAATAAGTCTTCTTTGCGCGACTTCATTTTGGTGGCTTTAAGCAGGGCTTTTTCCGCCAACACATCATCGCCTGAGTTAAATGCAACTTGGCCTAGCGTGGAGTATAGCGACACGTTTTCTTCGTCTTGCTTTATCCAGCTTTCAAGCAGTCGTAGTGATGGCGATGCATCAGGAATATTAAGCTGCGTGAACAGCGGAAACAGGGCGCTATTCGGGCCACGTTTTTGCCATTCAACTAGCAAATTCTGTGCGTCGGCATGCATACCTTGGTCAAGTAACTGTTGAATGTAGGCCGCGCGGTAAGCATCGTCGTGACGAAGCTTACGAGGTAGGGTTTCCCAATACGATTTAAGCTCGACAGCGCCTTGTTTGCTGGCAATTTCGGCAAACTTACCTTTGGCGATGCGCTGGCTCCACGCAGTGTAGTCTGCTTTGGGCAATGCTTTACGCCAGCCTGACAAATTCTCTTGAAGTACTTGCCATTTACCTAGCTTGGCAAGAATTTGCGCTTTTAACTGCACAACTTGCTTGTTTTCACGCTCTTTCTCGTCAAGTTCGTTAAGTTTCTCTAGTGCCGCATCGTATTTTTCTTCAGCCATATCAATACGCGCGTGCATGACCGTTGCGGCTACTTTCGCTTTTGGAAAGTCAGTTGCCTGAACAAGGAAATAACGGGCTTTGGCTAAATCGTTATTGGCAAAAGCAATTTGCGCTGACGCCAAATAGTTAACGCCTTCGAAATCGCCGTTGGTGGTTTTGCTTAGCGCCTTTTGAGCTGTATCAGAATCACCTGCAGCCATTGCGTGTAAGCCGTCGTAAAACGCACGCTTACGTTTGCGCTCACCTAAAGTGCCGAACCATTTATGTGAACCTGTGATCAGGCTCAACGCCCACAATACCAGTCGAGACAGTACGTACCAGGCAATGATGGCACCTATCACTAAAATACAAAAGCTAATCACCGTCATTTCAACAGCGGTGTTACCCAGTGATATTAGTACGTAGCCCTTATCGCCTAACAACATCGGGCCAACAATGAGTGCAACAACGAATGCGGCTAATACCGCAAGGGCAATAGCTAACCATTTCATAGTGCACTTGCTCCTTGTCCGAACACCTGTTTAACGCGGCTATCCAATAGACGCTCTAGCGGTTTTTGTGACGCTAGCTCTGTAGGTATTGGGCGCGATACATCGGTAGCAATGAGGTTTTGTAGTGCATCTACAAAGCCCGTTACTTGGTTTTTTTCGGTGTCGAACTTTTCAATAATTAACGTTTGAGCGTATTGAAGCGACTGGCTGTAAAGCCCTGCATCGCCCTGAAGCGCGGCGGTTTGCGCGTGCATAAGCTGTAGACGAAGCTGCTCTTTTGCTAGGAACTGGGCTTCCAGTGAAAGCACTGGCTCAACCGGGCCTTCAATAGTTTTCACCGTAAGAAAATCGTTCACCAACGAACGCCACACCTTCGCAAGGTTCTCCTGCCAGTCGTCAGCTGACTCCGATAAGGTCGTGTCTTCTGCATTGGCGTCTTCTGGTTTTTCGAAGGTATCAAGTGGCAGTTTGTCAATTTGAGCAATCATACCCGTAAGCGCGAGGGCGACGGAACTTTGTGATACAGGGTTAAGCTGTTGTAAGGTTTGAATATCTTCTGCAAGGTTTGCGCGAACCGGAAGTACCGACGGATCGGCCAACGACTTTAAGCGTTTATCTGCGTTAACTAGCAGCAAAATTGCTGTGCGTACGTCGTTTTCTAACCAAAGCTTTCTGCCTGCCATGCGAACTAAGTAATCAGCTTCAGCAATGAGCCAGTCTGCCGGGCGGCGACCTTCCATATTATTTAGTTGTTCAAGGGTCGATTCAGCTTGCAGCGTCAGCTTTTCGTTTTGCGCTTTTAACTCGGCTACCGTGCTTTCTAACGTCTGGTTGGTACGAGCTACTTTGTCGATAGAGGCAACAAGACCAGCGCGCTCACGCTCAATAGTGTTTAGCTGAGAGGTCGTCGTTTGAAGTGCAGATTCAGAGTCCTTGCTTGCCGACTGTTGCTGCATGTAATACCAGTAACCTGCGCCAGCCATACCAAGCACAATAAGGAAAAGGATGATTACAACAAACCACAGTAGACCATTTCCCGACGATTTCTTTTTAGCAGCACCCGACGATGTTGATTCACTGTGCGTGGCAGAAGATTCGATAACGTCTTTTTCAGCTTCCACTTTCACGAGTTCCTCTTTTTGTGGGCTACTTTCATTGTTGTTGGCCATTCAATACTCCCAGTTATCCTTTACCCAGGCGATGAGTGCCTGATCGGTGGCTCGCTGACAAACCGCTACCTCATTAATGCCTTGGCTAGTGAGGGTTTTGGCAATTCGGTCGCTCACTGTTAACCATTTAATAGATTTAAGTGCTTGGCCAAATTGCGCAATTAGTTGCAGTGCCATTGCTTCGCTTGTAGCGATAATGCCGCTAACTTCGCCCATTTTCCACCGTTTTGTGTAAATTGGGCTTGTAAGTTGCTCTCTCTTATAAACGCAAAAGCTATTAACTAAAATACCTTTTTCGTCTAATCCAGTGGCTATGGCGTCGCGCCCACCTTCACCCTTAATGATAACGACATACTGACAGTTTGCCTCATTAAGTTGGTGCATTGCCAGTATACCTTCGGATGTATGGGCTTCGGGGATAGCAACCTGCGCCGATGAAAACGCCTGAAGTCCCGCTTGTAATTTTCGTGCAGTGGCATCGCCCACAGCTATGATCAATGGTAATTCGTTAGCCGTTTCGCGTAAGCCTTCAATAACGGTGTCTACAGCATATACGCTGGTAACAACAATTGCGTTTACTGCATTTGACGCTAAAAATTCTGCAGCAGCTTTTCTTTCAGACGAAATATCAATGATGTTAGACGTGGCAACGCCTACCGCGTCAATTCCGGCTTTTTCAAAGGCAGAAGCGCTTGCTTTTAACTTTGGCAGTGGGCGTGTAAACAGCAACATACTATCGAATTTTCATCCTTTTATTTTACTGCGTAAACCTGCACGCATTCGACAAACTATAACTTAGTTATAAAGCGCCTTTAAGATTTCACCGGCACCTTGCTCAAGAAGGGATTCCGCTACTTCAACACCAATATCTGCGGCTTTTTCTCGCGACGCTGTAGCAGAAGCAAAGAGCAGTTCTGAACCATCTGGCTTACCAACCATACCGGTTAGTGTCAGCACATCGCCATCAAGCGTGGCAAAGCTACCAATAGGTACTTGGCAGCCGCCTTCCAATCTCTCGTTCATGGCGCGTTCCGCAGTAACGCGTGTATTAGTGTCTGTATGGTTCAGCGCCTGTAGCAACTTAATTAGCTCTTCATCGTCGTTACGGCACTCGATACCTACAGCACCCTGCCCAACGGCGGGTAATGAAATATCAGCAGGTAACGGCATGCGAATACGAGATTCCATTTCAAGGCGAATAAGGCCAGCAGAAGCTAAGATAATGGCGTCGTACTCACCTGCGTCTAGCTTGGCTAGACGAGTATTCACGTTTCCGCGCAGGTCCTTGATGATAAGGTCAGGGCGATACTTGCGAATTTGGCACTGTCTGCGAAGGCTAGACGTACCTACTACTGCGCCCTGGGGTAGGGCATCTAAACTGTCGTGGTTATTTGAAACAAAAGCGTCGAACGGGTTTTCTCGCTCACAAATAGCGTGAAGGCCAAAACCTTCAGGAAATTCAACCGGTACGTCTTTCATAGAGTGCACGGCAATATCGGCGCGGCCTTCAAGCATGGCAATTTCAAGCTCTTTTATGAAAAGTCCTTTACCACCAATTTTCGCCAGAGGTGTATCTAAAATTTTGTCGCCCTGCGTGCTCATAGGCACAAGCTCAACGGTCATTGACGGATAATGCTCCATCAATTTTGCCTTCACATACTCTGCTTGCCAAAGCGCTAAAGCACTTTTTCTAGTAGCAATTCGAACGGTGCGGGTAGTGTTGAGGTGACTCATGGCTATTCCAAACTATATAAAAAGAAACTAAAACGAAGTATCACATAACGTCATACGATATACCCCGTAGTATACGCATTTTCTGTATTAATGTTTGAAATTAGGCGCAGTTTTCTCCTTGGTTATTATTAGACATTCAGTCTATGCTGAAAAGAATAATGGTTAATTAGTTTTAAATGCGGAGATAAGTCTTTTTATGGACAGTTCGTCGTTGCGTCAATTACTTAGAAGCGCTCAGCAAGATGAAGCGGAAGCAAAACGAAGGCGCTTAACGCTATATTTCATATCTTATGTTGGTGGCACCATTATGGCGTTTATGGCGTGGATCAACATGGGTACAAACAACCCATTGCTCGTTGGAACGCTGGCGGGGTCAGCTGCTTTTGTGTACGCCAATGTGGCGTTATCCCATATGTTCCCTCGCGTCGATGTCTTCTATTATCTAGCAGGCTTAGTGGTAGCATTCACCATAAACGGCTTGGTTTATACCGGCGGGCTCAATAACACTGGGCTTTATTTTATTTTTCCCCTGCTTTTTATTCAGATAGTTGTTGTGCGTTTCAAGCCAGCCATGGTTTACGTAGCAGTAACCATGGGTATCGCTATTTTTATGCTCTATAATCAAGAAAAAATAGTGGCTGAGTACCCAGCAGAACATGTTTCCCGTTTCCTAATCGCTACCTTCTGTTTCATTTGCGTCGCCTTTATAGGTGAAAATTTTTGGCATCAAAGCAGAAAAGAAATGCTGCGTGAAAATTTAGAGCGCATGCGTCAGGCTAATACCGATCCGCTTACAAAACTTCCTAACCGGCGATTCCTTGAAGCTGTTTTTTTTGAACGCGCAATGCAAGATCCCGGTGCTCATTTCCCTTTAAGTGCGGTGGTGGTAGATATTGACCATTTCAAAACAATCAACGATACCTATGGCCACGATATTGGTGACGAAGTGCTTATACACATCACTCGCCTAATGAAAGAAGCAGTAAGAACTACTGACGTGGTGGCAAGAACCGGTGGTGAAGAGTTTTTGGTCTTATTCCCTCATGCGACGTTGAGCCAAGCGGTAAAATTAGCGGAAAAAATGAGGAAGGTGGTTGAAGCTAACCCGTTTGTAGAGGGTGATGTTAATCACTCCATAACCGCAAGCTTTGGTGTAGCCACAGCGCTTACTGATACAAACTTGCACGCTTGTTTGAAGCAGGCCGATGACAACCTTTACAAAGCTAAAAATGCGGGGCGCAACAGAGTCGTCGAATAGTTTTGGAATAGACGTGAAATAAAGAAGAGACGGAAGGCGCAACTTTTCAATCGATAGACGTGTACCCACTTACGCTAAGAAAAAGCTGGCTTTTGATGCGTCACCAGCTCTTTCTTTTGTTTAAATACTAGGGCCTGTTGATGTTTGTTATGTGAATGTAATTTGCAGCAAGAGCCAACAGACTCTTAAGACATTACCCTAGAACTTTTTGAAGCCACGCACTAATGTCGTTAAGCTCTTGCATACAAACATTGTGCTGCATGGTGTAAGTCTGCCACGTGGCATTAAAGCCACTTTCGCTCAGCGTTTTGAACGCAGCATTGCCCATAAATACCGGCACCACTTCGTCTTGCTCACCATGTGCCATCATAATTGGCGTTTCGCGGTTTGTGTCTTTTGCTTCGCTTCCAAGAAGTGATGGCTCGCACATGTAGGTAGATAGAGCGATAACACCTGCAAATTTATTGGCATATCTAGGTGCTAAGTGCAGAGCAATAACACCGCCCTGAGAAAACCCTGCAAGTACAATACGTTCACTAGGAATGCCACTTTCAATTTGTGCTTCGATAAGCGCTTCTACCTGAGCAGCCGACTCTTTTACACCTTCTAAGTCCGCACGGCTTTCAAAATCTAACGATTTGATATCGTACCAAGCGCGCATTCTCATGCCGCCATTGATAGTCACAGGGCGTTCTGGAGCGTGAGGAAAGAGAAATTTAACCGCCATTGATTCGGGCAGTTTTAGCTCGGGCACTATAGGCGCAAAACCATGGCCTGAATCGCCAAGACCGTGAAGCCAGATAACGCAGGCATCAGGCGTAGTGGATGGGTTTATCTCTACGCACGGCAGAAGTTGCTGAGTCATGCTTTATTTCCTAGTTTTGGGGTCAGAGTCTGAGGTATCCCCACAAATAATATTGCGATATCAATAAGATAAAAAAGATAGGAACATTCATGACGTTTGGTGATCAGATCAATCGCCAAACTTCACTGAGGCCAAACAGTCATGAATGCCCTATCTATTGTGAACAAAGTCGTATCGCTTGTCAGCTATAAAATGCATAAAACTCGTCGGAATGCAGTAACGGCGTGCGTTAAGAGCCTGCTCAACGGAAGCGCTGCAACCGTAACCAGCATAGGTCGAGGAATTGAGACTAAAGCCTTTGAGAAACACCGGATTAAACGTGCCGACCGCTTGCTTTCAAACCCGCATTTATTAAGTGAAACACCATTTATCTATGCATCTATTTGCCAACTATTTTGTGGCAGCACATCTCGCCCTGTTATCTCAATCGACTGGTCAGATTTAGATGACCATAAAGCGCACTTTCTTTTACGCGCGGCCATATCTTTAAAGGGTAGACCCGTCACACTTTATCAAGAAGTTCACTGCAACAAGACCAAAGAGAAACCCGCCAGCCACAAGGCATTCTTAAAGGCGTTACACGCCATGTTACCTTCAAATTGCCGACCCATTATCGTCACCGACGCAGGATATAAATCACCCTGGTTCAGGGAAGTATTAGCGTTAGGCTGGGATATTGTCGGACGGGTTCGCAAACCGCATTTTTACTCACTCGACAGCGGCAATACGTGGCAGTGTATTCGTCACCTTTATGCCCAAGCGACCAGTCGACCAAAGCGTTTTGATAACAGCCAAATAGCTAGAGGTAACCCCTTTGCCTGTACGTTAGTTCTGTTCAAGCAGAAAGCGAA
>NZ_JAKREY010000015.1:0-99776 GCF_022348265.1 Alteromonas sp. Cnat3-28 | reverse complement strand
AGATAGAGCATTCATGGCTGTTTGGCCTCAGTGATTTTTGGCGATTGATCTGATCACCAAACGTCATGAATGTTCCTATCTTTTTTATCTCGCTGATATCATTATATTATTTGTGGGGATACCTCAGGGTCAGAGTACATTTCTGGGTCGTTATTTTACTGGCGTAAAAAGGCACAGACCGCGTTTGTTAATATCAATAGGGGTTTTGCTGATTAGATAAATGCGGGTGGGGGCAGTTACACGCAAAATTCCGCCTTCGGCATTTAAAAACTGTGAAGGCAAAAGTACAGACGTGTCTTCACTTTCTGAATTGTCGGTCTCGGCTTTCACTGCAAAGTGTGACAAACCGCAGTGATCCAGCCAACCTAATATATTATCTGGCGTTGCCACAAAACTATCGTGCTTCAATACGCTGCTATGTAGCGTAATATTCGCACCGAAGACGGGCTTATTCTCTATCGCCATTTGCGTGTTAGGCTTTAAATGCAGACGGTATAGTCCGTGTGCTTCAGGCACAATGTCATCATTCGCATCTGTATTATTCACTAACGTAAGCATACAAAGTTTCACAGGTTAGTTTGGATGGTTTTATTTTGGTGGACTTACGGCTAGCCTGCGTTGATGTGGATCAACTGCCCTTGGGTTTACGCACTTTGTATAAAAAATTAGGCTTCTTGTGCAACAAGCATCTCACCAAGACGCTGAATAGCTTCGGTGCGTGCAGCCTGCGTACTATCAATGAAATTAAAACGCAGGCAATGTCGATACTTACCTGTTGCCGAAAATAGTTGCCCTGGCGCGACATAAATTCCTTTTTGCTTGGCTTCGTCAGCCAGCGTCACGGAGTCATAACGGCTGTTTAGCTCTACCCAAAGCACATAGCCCCCTTGAGGGTAGCTAATACAGGTGTCGGCGGGAAAGTAACGCTTAATGTCTGAACGTAGTGCGTCTCGTGCACTTAGGTAATGGTGACGCATAGCCCGAATATGTTTGTCATAACCGCCTTGCTCAATGAAACTGGCTATAGCTAATTGGGGTAGAGTAGGGCACATAGAGCTACTGACATATTTAACGTGGAGCACTTTGTTTCTATAGCTTCCCGGCGCTATCCAACCCACGCGAAAACCAGGCGCTAGCGTTTTTGAAAACGAGGAGCACAGTAAAACACGCCCATCTTTATCGAACGATTTAATGGTTTTTGGACGAGGGTAGGCGTAGGCAATATCGCCGTAAATATCATCTTCAATAATGGCTACATCGTACTCTCTGGCCAATTCATATAGCGCTTTCTTTTTCGCCTCAGGCATAACAAATCCTTGAGGGTTATTTACCGTTGGGGCGACTAAAATGGCCTTGATCGGCCATTGATCAAGCGCTAGCTTTAATGCCTCTAAACTCAGTCCTGTTTCAGAGTCGGTGGGGATCTCTAACGCTTTTAATTCAGCGCCTTTTATAGCTTGCATAGCACCGTAGAATCCGGGGGATTCTACCGCTATCACATCGCCGGCGCTCGCCACTGCGCGAAGGCACACAGATAAGGCTTCCTGGCAGCCAGAAGTTACAATGAATTCGTCGCTTTGCAACACACAGCCAGATGCTGCGGCCAATCGGCTTAGCTGTTTTCGCAGAGTTTCATCACCTTTTACGTCACCGTATATCATGCCGTCCAAGGCTCGATGTTTGGTGAGTTCATGCAGGCGTTTTATAAGCGGTTTAAGGGTTTTGGCAGTCATGTTGGGCATGGCATGCTGAAACTGGCACAGGGTTTTAGCGTCATGATCTTTATTGAAGATATTCAGCAAAGTGTCTAGCACATCTTCCCATTGAGACACATCCATAGGGCGTTGCGGAGGCTTCGTCATGCTAGGGGTGTTATCTATTAAGATACTACAGGCGACAAAATAACCTGATTTAGGTTTTGCCTCTACCAGTTGCTGCGCTTCTAACACTCGATATGCTTCCTGCACGGTAGCTATACTTACTTTATGCTCCGTTGACAGCTGCCTAACCGAAGGTAACTTGTTCCCCACCTCAAAAACACCACGCTCGATTTGGGCTTTAAGTTCATTGGCTAATGTTTCGTAAAGCGTCATCGCAATATTTATTCTTATGAAGTTATCTGCATACAGATAACTATATCTTAATTGACAGGAGCTTTTAACCATACAGATTGGTGAAATAACTACCATACAGACGTTACCATGACTAAACTGTATGGCTGTTTTCAAGCGTATTTGGGTATGATGCATACAAAAATATGATTGTATTGTGTTGGTGAAAAACAAGCGTTTTGTTAACCGACCCCTTTCTTTTAAAAAAACGCATTGCTCACCTCAACACATAAGGACTGTCATGGAAACATCTTTACTCATCGCGCTTGCGACATTCGCGATCATCAGTACGGTAACGCCTGGCCCTAATAATATGATGCTATTGGCTTCTGGGGCACAATACGGTTATAAACGTTCGCTGCCGCACATGCTGGGTATTGTAATTGGTGTTGCAGGTCTAATGATAAGCACACTGCTCGGCATTGGTGCGCTGTTCAACATATTTCCCGTACTGTACATTGTGCTAAAAGTACTTGGCGTGGCATACCTGTTATGGTTAGCATTTAAAATTGCCACTGGCCCCGTAGATGAGCCAGTAGGCCTAGTAGAAAACAAAATTAAGTCGACCAAACGCCAAGGGCCGCTCAAGTGGTGGGAAGGGGCATTATTTCAGTTAATTAACCCTAAAGCATGGATGATGGCGTTAGCCAGCGTAGGCACGTTTTCACTGCCTGGCGAGCACTACACCCAATCTGGTATTGCGATTGTTACCGCTTTTGCCGTGATTGGTTTTCCAAGCATCTCGCTTTGGGCAGCGGTAGGCGCAAAAATACGCGTGTGGTTGAGTTCGCCAACTCGAAGACGGCAGTTTAACCTTACAATGGGCGCGGCCACAGCAGCCACGTTATTTTTGATAGTGTAACGGTTATATTAACTGGACGCTGGCCTTTTGGGTGTAAACCGATTGGCTTGTGTCTTTTAAAAAACTGATAAAGGGAACACGTAAAATGGAGTGGGTCGAAGTCTTTATTCAATACTTAAGAGCCTATGAACAAAAGGACCTAGACAGTGTTTCCGATATGTTTGCGGATGACATTGCATTAAGGGACTGGAAAATTTCTGTAAAAGGTAAACGGTTAGCCGTTGATGAAACACGTAAGAACTTTGAGAATGCTGACTCGATAGAAATAGATGTGCTGTCTACTATGGTAAACGAGAAGATGGTGTCTGGTGAGCTCAAAATTGTGGTGGATAAGTCTGAAACACTGTTCGTTGTTGATGTCTTGAAATTTAATGAAAACGGTAAAATCATAGCTATTCATGCTTATCTAGGACGCGACGATTAAATCTAGCGCAAACAATATAAATACAAGGAGCAGGTCTTCATGGAATTGAACCAAGTCACGTTACCCGTTACTAATATGGTCGAAGCGGTGGAATTTTACCTTACACTTGGGTTTACTCAAATTGTAGATACACCGCATTATGCCAGATTCACCTGTCCTGAAGGCTCGTCCACTTTTTCGCTCTCTTTAGAAAGCGAAAGTGCTCAAAATCACAGTGTGATCTATTTTGAACACGAGGCGCTAGAAGAGTTGTATACCTCTCTTGTGGAAAAAGGTATTCGTTTTGAGCAGCCGCCAACGCAGCAGCGCTACCTTTGGAAAGAGGCCATTTTAAGAGATCCATCTGGCAACAAAATAAAGCTGTACTGGGCAGGAGAGAATAGAGTGAACCCGCCTTGGAAAGTTGAAATAAAGCAGTAGCCATTTAGATAAACTTCAAGAAAAACCGAGATAACCAGTGACAGACTCCCAAACTAGCGTGCACTTTCGCTTAACAAAATTAGATGCCATGCAGGCGTATACGCTAAAACGAGAAATTGAAGGCGCTTACTTTAGTAAGCGTGAAGAATTCGTAGATGAAAAAGGCTCAGGTGCGTTCATTGGCATGGTGCCTTTAAAAGAAAGCCTGTTTGACGAACTCAACGATTACGTTATTCGCCAGCAAATTCAATATGATGACTGCGATATTTATGTTGAATCAAAAATTGCTAACGGTGATATTGCCGTGCCAAGGGTGGTAAACAAATTGCTCAAATACATCGACTGCAAGCTGACTTTCGCTTTTGCGAAGTAGTTTCAATTGAGGTGCGCTACTTAAGCGTGAACCGCCAAGGCAAGGTTGTGTCATCCCGTGCACCTAGCTTACCGGTTTGATCGTCTTTTGCGTAGTCTATGCCGATGCGAGGCGAACTAGTGATATGTTTACTAGCAATGGCATGGTTACTTTCCTCAATCCAAATCAAAGTGTTATTCACTACAGGCTCACCATTAAGCGCAGGTGTTATCGCAAGAGCTTGTGTCAGCTTAGCTGGACCGTCACATAGATTACGCAATGATGTGTTCACGCCGCGACGTTCACGCATTTTGTCTACACCTTCTGTAGGCTTAATTTTTCGGATCAGAACTGAATCAGTGTGGTCAGCGTCATTGGCAACAATATTCAATATACAGTGAGAACCATAAATGGTGTAGATGTAAGCAACGCCGCCTTGCTTTTTAAGTGTTGATATCGAAGAAGGGCGCCGCAACAGGTGTTTTTCCATGGCAAGATCCTGATGACCACGGTAGGCTTCCGTTTCTGTTATCGTTCCCCCGGTTAGTACGCCGTCGACATTACTAAACAGGACGTTACCAATGAGCGCCTTTGCTATATTGACGACATCGCTATCAGTGAAAAAAGAACGCTGCATTTTTCGTTTAGGTTTACTAATCAACAAATTAAGACGACTTCGTAATTTCGCTGTGAGATTTTAGCACTTTGCTACCGTCGTCCTGTTCAATGAGATATGCTGGGTCGCTGTCGCTAGCCTCTCGTTTTACTGACGAACCCTTAATCGTGCGCTCTACATCATTGGTAAATTTTTCTCTGATATTTCCCGTTGCACTACCGTTTCCCCATTCCCATTCTAATTCTGTGTTTACCGCATAATGTTTCATGATTATTCCCTAAGCCACTAAATCAACTATTAACTTAAGTTGTTTAACGAAAAGAATAAGACCTGAGTTCAAAAAGGGGGAAAATAAGGATGGTAAAAAAGTACAGAAAGTTTGAAACCCTAGGGCCTGTTGACCTTTGTTGTACATTTTTGCAGCGGTCTGTGTGCCATCTAGACAAGGCGGATGTTTGACGGTTTAGTGGTTCTAAATCGAAAACATTCAACGCAGTATAGATGGCACAAAGGCGCTGCCCGAAGGGGTCGTTATGGAAGCCTTTTACTCTTTGTCACAGTCCTTTAACTTAGCTCGCTAGGCTTGCAGGACTGTTTCGCGATTAAAAGGCTTCCATTTAGACCAAAATTCGTACACCAAAGGTCAACAGGCCCTAGGAAAGGGTTTCAATTTGTTTTTGTTTGGGTAGTTGTTTTTGCGTAGCTGAACTCCCGGCGGTAGCAATAACGACTAAAGCCACTGCAAACCATTGTGAAAGCGTGAGGGTTTCATCAATAATGATGAACGCCGCTATGGCTGCAACGGCAGGCTCAACACTCATCATAATGCTGAAGGTTTGCTTAGGCATATTGCGCATTGCACTCATTTCTAACGTATACGGGATAGCCGACGAGAATACGCCTACAGCGAACCCGATGAAAATAGCTTGTGGCGAGAGTAAGGCGATACCTTGACTTGCAACGCCAATAGGCACTACACAGATAGCAGCCACTAGCATGCCTAATGTTACCGTAACACCGCCAGAACCTTCGTTGCCTGTTTTGTTTCCAAATACGATATAACCGGCCCAAAACGCTCCGGCTGTAAGGGCAAGAATAACGCCGACGGGATCTAAGCTCTCGGCCGACGCGCCGCCAATATCGGGAAGCAGCAAACAAACGCCTGCAACGGCTAAAATAGCCCAAGCAAAGTCTCGCTTTTTTCTGGCACTAAAAAATGCCACAGCCAATGGCCCGGTGAACTCAAGCGCAACACCTATGCCAAGGGGAATACGCTCAATCGCAAGATAGAAGATGATATTCATTGCGCCTAAGCAAGCGCCGTAGAAAATAACGTTACGCCATCCTTTCGCGCTCAAGCGCGCTCTCCAAGGCCTAAAAATTATTGTTAACACCAACGCGGCGAAAAACGCACGAAGAGCACTGGTGCCTTCAGGGCCGACGATAGGAAAGAGTTGCTTCGCAAACGATGCACCAGACTGTATGGTTACCATCGCCAGAAGCACTGCGACTATGGCAAGTAAAAAACGTTGATTCACAATATATTGCAACCTGGATGAGACAAAACCGGATTATATTTGTTCTAAAACTGAAATGCTCGTTGATAAGGGAAAGTATTGAAAATTAAAAGGTGATAACAGCTAGTTTCATTATTTTAAACCAATGAGCCTTTTACTTTGCAGTTAAAATACACATGAAAAGTAAGTGAAATAACCAAGATCTGAATGGTGGGCAAAGCACAAGCGTGTATCATGATTATCTCGCACAAATAAATGGAATAAAGACATGGAAATGCGACAACTCTCTTCACCGATAAATATTAAAGGCTTTTCGGTGATTACCAATAATCACACTGAATTCTCACCACTGGGAAAGATACCCACACTTTGGCAAAGGTTTGATAATTCGATAGCTGTTGACTATAAAGGCGGCGAGCGAGTGTATGGCGTGTATTTCAACTACGAATCCGATCATTCCGGTGACTTTTCCGTGTTGGCTGGGTTTGACGGTGACTCAGTGCCAGAACATTTAAAGGTTGAGCACATCACTATTCCCGCAGGAAAGTATCTCGTTTTTTCGCGACAAGGTGAAATGCCGCAAATTGCCATTGATGCATGGAGCGATATTTGGCGCTATTTCACAGAAGGAGGTGCCGAGTATGAAAGGACGTTTTCAATAGACTTCGAGCACTATGTGAATGGCAACCATATAGACGTTTATATAGCGATAAAATGAGGTCATGTTAACTTTATAATAATAAAACGGCGCTAATAAGCGCCGTTTTTATCATTGCTCAATATTACGTAAATTACATTTTGTACGCTACGGTAACGTAACCGAAGCGGCCAATGTTGTCGTACGCGCCGTCTATTGAACCCGTGCCTGTCGTGCCTGTCGGTAGCGCACGGTTAAACAGGTTATCAATACCCACGGTTAGGCTAACACCGTTAGCAAAGTTGTAACCCGCGGTCACGTCAGTCACAGCGTATGAAGGCAGTTCCATACGGTTGCTCGGATTTGGGTTACGCGCTAACTCTTGGTTGTCGTAAAGGCTTGAACGTTCTAGGTAGCGAGTTTTCCAGCTTGCTTCCCAATCACCACGGCTATAGTTGATGGTGAATACACCCTGCCAATCAGATTCACCTGCCGTACCTGCGTACTGATAGAATACTTCAGGGTTATCTTGGAATGGGAATTCTTTGCGGTCTTTAAGGTAAGTCGCAATCAAGCTAGTACGGAATGCGCCTTCTAGCGCGTCGAAATCATATCCTAGTTCGAAGTCGATACCCTTGGCTTCTTGACCCGCGATGTTCAATGCATAGCTACGAATCTGAGTGATTTCACCGGTAGTTCCATCACGGTCGATAAGGCCACAGTATACGTTGTTAATACCCGACTCAGAGTCAACACAGCGGTCCAAAATTGTTTGGCCGTCAATAGACGAAATTGCGTCTGTCAGCTCGATTTCCCAGTAGTCAACAGTAGCGGTAAAGCCTTCAAACCAGCTAGGAGTATAGACAACACCTAGTGTTTTAGAGATTGAGCTCTCCGCTTGCAAGTCAATGTTTCCACCGTTTACGCCTTCTAGCGTTGCTGAGTCGTAATCAGAGTTGAAATCTGCAGGGATACCTAACGCTGCACAGTTTGCAATGCGTTGGTCGGCGTTGGCTAAGTCAGCAAGGTTGTCTGTACGACATGGATCGTCTACGCGGAAGAAGGTTTGGCTTGCTTCACCATAAAGTTCACCGATGTTCGGCGCGCGTAGTGCAGATGATTTTGTCGCACGTAGACGTAAATCTTCATACACTTTCCAATCTAGACCAAGCTTCCAGCTTTTCGCGTTGCCAATCGAAGAGTAGTTGGCAATCCGCGCCGCAGTATCAAATGTCAGCATTTCTACGCCAGGGAGATCGGCAAGTAGTGGAATAGTAACTTCAGTAAATACTTCTGATACATCGTAATCGCCTTTATCTTCACCTAGAGTGTTGAAAAAGGTACCCGCTGCATTATCAGGTTCTTCAATTTCGCTTTTTTCTTTGCGATATTCAACACCGGCTGCAAAGCCAACGTATCCTGCAGGTAATTCATAAATACCAGAGTTTGCGATGGTTGCGCCAGCGTTGTATTGTTCAATTTTGCTTGTGCCAACTGATGTAGTATTGACGTAGTCAATTGCTTCTTGTGAAGGCTGACCAAAGCCCATAATGTTCAGCGGTACACAGCCGTCATCACTACCTGACGCACAAACAATGTTTCCATCGCCGTCAGTTATTGCGTTAAGTGCATTCTCGAAGTTTTGCAAAACAAGGTTGTTGCGGTTCTCACGCTCTAATTCAGTTTTGCCGTAGTTAACAAATGCCTCGTAGCTCCACTCGTCACCAATGTAGCCTTCGATACCTAGCACGTAGCGATAAGTTTCACGCTCGTCTGCTTCGGTGCGGCGCCCTAGGTCAGTCATCATGCGGTTAAGCTGAATGCTGTCTAGTTCGTTTTCATCCATGTATGCGGCAACGCTATCATCTAGAAAGGCATTGTTACGATAAATGGTTGTCTCTGAGCCGCCATAGAAGAAAGCAGGCTGGCCCATTGTAATTGCACGAGTACGCGCGTACTTAGCCTGTGCATACACTGTGGTGTCGTCGTTTAGCTCGTAGTTACCTTTTACATTTAGGTTAGTACGATCAAACTCAGGCTGAAGCTGCGTAAACTGGCGCAGGTTAAACGAATCACAGTTTGCGCAGAACGCACCGTCTACTTGGTCACCGGTGTAGATTTCGCGAATTGAACCGTCAGCGTTGAAAGTCTGAGAGTTGCCGCCAAAAACGCCAGAGTTGTTTAGTGTGTAGTAGCCCGCATTAGCAGTGTAAAAGTTGTCAGGAAATGCCGTTGAATTTAACTGGTCATCACTGCGCTCGTATCCCATGATGCTTTCAAAGCTCATATTACGATACGACGTTGCAGTCCAAGGATTGTCAAGGGCCTCTAAAGCTTCTTGTGAGCTGTATTCGGCTGCAAAAGCAATGTTGCCGCGATCATTGTCGAAGTTAAAGCCGTATGATGCTTGGTATTTATCGTTCTTATAACCGTTTTCCTGTGCAAAGCCTTGCGTCGCACTCACGTCGAAACCTTCAATGTCCTTTTTAAGAATGAAGTTAACAACACCAGTTACTGCATCTGCACCATAAACCGCAGAAGCACCGCCAGTAACGATTTCTACGCGCTCAATCCATGAAGTAGGGATGGTGTTGGTATCAACCGCTGCAGAACCAGCTGAAGAAGATACGTGACGTTTACCGTCTACCAATACTAATGTGCGGTCAGTACCCATACCACGTAGGTCAAGAATATTTAGACCAGCAGTTCCAATAAATTGACCTGAATTACCTAATGAGAATGTGTTTGCAAGTGAAGGAAGCTCATTAAGCACCTCACCAATGTTCATCGCACCTGAATTAAGAAGTGACTCACCAGAAATGGCTGTTACTGGTGATGGAGCGATAGCGCCCTGACGAGAGATACGAGAACCGGTGACCTGAATTTTTTCAACGTCAGCGCTTTCATTTGTTGAGTCCTGTGCAAGAACGTTGCCTGAGGTCAACGCGACACTTCCAGCTAATGCTAACTGAACTGCAGTTGCAATATTTTTCATGGATTGTTCCTAGTGAATTAGATTTACGTGCTTGTTGTTGGTTAACGCCCCGTAAATAGGCAAGGGCTAGCCAAATTGCATGCGTAGTTTTTACTTATGTTGCAATGGCGCGCATTCTAATTATCTAGTATTAAATAAATCAATTTTTTGCGGTGAATTAAATTCTAGCTATGAAAGAGTTAACTTAATTTTAAAGAGTTTATAAATAGTAGGTTTAATTAATATTTTTAAGTTTTGTATTAATAATGTTCAACAATTGTTTTTATAATGACCATGTGGTCGAAAAGTGTCTTTTTAGAGCACTTAATAAGCGGTTTTCGTCTTGTTTTTCATTTGCTTGTTTAATTTTGAGTTAGAAGGTTTTTGCTCGTATATTGCACTAACTGAGTAAATTTAAACCGTGTATACTAAAGTTTCTTTTTTTAACGTGAATAATAGTTGTTTTGTCGCTGTTTTAAATCAAGTAATTGATAATGTTGCTCATAAGTTAAATATTCGTTACTTCTCCATGTGTTATATTTTCTCTCTTATTTCTTAATGATGTTTTTAATTATCCTTAATTCTGTGGAAATTATAAATAATGTAAGGGAGTTAACCTTAAATAAGGTCGAATAGATGAGACTAACGCTGATACTGTTTTGAACCGCTAGAAATAAAAAAGCCCACGTTGATGTGGGCTTTAGTGTGCTTTTAAAAATGCTCTTGTTTAACAAAAGTTTTGAGGCGTATTAAGCACTGAGCTTCTGAGCTAATTCCTGTCTTACTATTTCAGCACCTGCGCTGAGCGCTTCAAGCTTGCCACGAGCAACCTGTCGAGAAAGGGGGGCCATACCACAGTTTGTACAAGGGTAGAGTTTGTCGGCATCCACGTACTTTAATGCTTCACGTAATGTAGCTGCTACTTCTTCTGGTGTCTCTATTGTGTCAGTTGCAACATCAATAGCGCCCACCATCACTTTTTTGCCTTTAAGAAGCGAGATTAGTTCAATGGGTACATGAGAGTTATGGCACTCCAGCGAGACCATATCGATATTAGATTTTGCTAGCTTAGGAAAGCTTTCTTCATATTGTCGCCACTCAGAGCCCAATGTCTTCTTCCAGTCGGTATTGGCTTTGATGCCATATCCGTAGCAAATGTGCACTGCAGTTTCGCATTTAAGCCCTTCAATGGCTCTTTCTAATGCGGCAATACCCCATTCATTGACTTCATCGAAAAATACGTTAAACGAAGGTTCATCAAACTGGATAATGTCAACACCAGCAGCCTCAAGCTCCTTCGCCTCTTGGTTTAGTATTTTGGCAAACTCCCATGCAAGTTTTTCGCGACTTTTATAATGGTCGTCGTACAGCGTATCAACCATTGTCATAGGGCCAGGTAATGCCCATTTTATGGGCTGATCGGTTTGGCTCCTTAAGAACTTTGCGTCTTCAACGAACACTGATTTTGGCCGTGTAACCGCTTGGGTAACGACAGGTACGCTAGCGTCGTAGCGATTGCGAATACGTACGGTTTTACGGTTTTCAAAATCAACACCGTCAAGGTGCTCAATAAAGGTAGTTACAAAATGCTGACGGGTTTGCTCACCGTCACACACAATATCGATGCCTGATACGGTCTGTTCCTGAAGGGTAACGCGAAGCGCGTCTTTTTTGCCTTCCTCTAATGCTTCACCTTCTAGCTTCCACGGCGACCACAGGGTTTCAGGCTGTGCAAGCCACGATGGTTTTGGAAGACTGCCTGCAATAGAGGTGGGGAGTAGTTTTGTCATGTGATTCGCTTTCTTCTAATCAATAATTCGTATGGATGCGTGATGGGCAGTACGTGCTGCCCTTATCATAGTTTCACTGTCGCAACGTGTGCGGTTTGAATATCGCAAGTATCTAAATGAACTTATCAGGCGTAGCTTGCTGTGAATTGCGCTAACTTGTGTTGATAAGGCTTTATAAAGTTTTCTTCTACGAACTTGCCTTGTTCAACGGCTAGATGAGTCCGCTCTTCACGGTCATAAACAATGCGAGTCACTGAGTGATCGCTATTTTTCAAGTTTGGTTTGAAGCTTAAACCTGCCTGAGCGTTAGCGTTATAAATCTCAGGACGATAAATTTTTTGGAAGGTCTCCATCGTAGCAATAGTGCTGATAAGCTCTAAATTGGTGTAGTCATTTAGCAAGTCACCAAAGAAATAAAACGCAAAAGGAGCCGCACTATTTGGAGGCATGAAATAGCGCACATTTAAGCCCATCTTTTTAAAATACTGTTCAGTTAATGACGATTCATTAGGCTGATATTCCACACCTAATACAGGATGCTGGTTTTCTGTTCTGCGGTAGGTTTTATTATCAGAAACGCTTAAACAAATGACCGGCAGTTTTGAAAAATGTGATTTATAGGCTTCTGAATTAACGAAGCACTTAAACAGTTTTCCGTGCAGATCACCAAAATCGGTAGGGACGCTGAACGACGACTGGCCACGATTGTGATTAGATAGACGAACGCTAAAGTCATAATCGCGAACATAAGACGAGAAGTTGTTTCCCACTATACCTTGGGTACGTTTACCCGTTTTTTTGTCAATTATATTGGTTTGTAAGATTTCGATAGTTGGGAATGTGTTGCCGTTACCCTCTACATCGATATCTACCGAAACGATTTCAAGTTCAACTGCATAGCGATTGCCATTTTCATTATCCCAGCTCGCCAATGCATTAAAGCGGTTATTGATCATGCTCAGTGCATCGCGCAAATTTTCTTTGCGGCGTTCTCCGCGGGCTAAATTAGCGAAATTAGTGGTGATGCGTGTGTTATCTGAAGGGCGATAATCTTCATTAAACTGAACGCTGTTTATAGTAAAAGAGAAATCTGTGTTCACGTTGTTGTTCATGAGAATGCGCTTCTATTCCTAAAGTTAAACCGAGTAGTGAGAATGCTGTAAAGCTATGAACACGTTATACGTTGATTTAACTATGAATAAAAATGACTTATTTTCATTTTATCATGAAATATAGTCATGCATTGGGCGGGCGAAGAGCTAATCGCTTACTATTGAGGCGGTAGATCTTTACTTGAATTTGAGGTTTGCCACGAAATGTACAAATCATGCGTGTCTGATAAAACGTAATCATCACCGCCTCAGTGACCAGTTTTTGTATGTGGCGGTCTGTCCGCCACTAATGATTGCGTAACGCATCAATTAATTCGTCTTTGCTCATGTTAGAGCGACCTTCAATGCCGACTTCCTTGGCCTTTTGATACAGTTCCTCTTTAGTGCGATCCTCGTACTTTTTGCCTTTTCCACCATCTTTAGAAGGCGTTTGTTCGCTATTGGCTTGCGCATTGGCAATGCGCGCCGACTTCTCTTTGCTATAGCCTTCCTCGCGAAGGGCTTCGTAAGTGTCGTCGTTTTTAATTTGGTTGCCGTGGTCCTTAGCCATGTTTAACTCCTGTTTTGCATACTGAGTAATCGATTAATGTTTCGCCGTAATTCTTACTTTGTATTTATATAGATGGATTACACAGTCGTTTAAAAGGCAGGCTTCAAGTGCGAAGAACCAATAGCGAGAGAGTGCTGCGCCTTTAACATCAGAAAAAATGTCATTCATCGCAAACGCCGAAAACGACAAAATAACGCTGCACCGTAATGTAACGACTTAACGCGTTAAAACTTCTTATGTTGTCAATTTTAGTGCGCCACATGCACGTAAAAAGTGCATTTATGTCAATGGTTTACGTTTTTCATGCTATTGCGCGTTCAAAATTAAGCCTTTAGTCTAAAGTGAATATAGACGGAAGGCAGAGCGAAATATGAATAAAAATGAACAACAGAGCACCGTGAATTCTTCACGCCGTAGTTGGTTAAAGTCAGTGGGATTAGGTGCAGGAGCAGTAGCGCTAACGACCAGCGTTGACAGTATTATGGGCGACCTTCGTGCCGCAGGTATGCAAACTGAACACTTCCCGTCTGCTACCCCCAATGTAAACGATGGTCTTATTCGCTTATCGTCAAATGAAAACGCCTTTGGGCCGTCAAAAAAAGCCGCAAAGGCAATGCAAAGCGAGCTTTTAAACCTAGCGCGTTATACCGACGCTACGGTTGAAGTGTTAGCGCAAAAAATTGCTGAGCAAGAAGGCGTATCTGCTGAGCAAATCGTAATTACGAATGGATCTTCACCTATTCTTTTTGGCTATGCGGACTGGATCACCAAAAACGGCAATAAGCTGGTAACGTCTATGGCAACCTACGAAGGCGTACCACGGGGCGCTGAGTTTATGGGGGCAGACGTGACCTACGTGCCGTTAGCCAATGATATGACTTTTGATCTAGATGCAATTGAAGCAGCAGTAACCGAAGATACGACTGCTGTGTACGTATGTAATCCAAATAATCCGACAGGGAGCATGGTAGATGCGGCGAAGCTTACCGCTTTTGCAAAACGCGTATCGAAAAAAGCACAGGTTTTCATCGATGAAGCCTACATTGAAATGTCTGATGCTTACCCCGCTAATGTGCAATCAAAGTTAGTAGCTGAAGGGTACAATGTGGTGATTTGTCGCACTTTCTCTAAAATTCACGCCATGGCGGGCCAGCGTCTAGGTTACGCCATCATGCCTGCTGAGCAAGCTAAAACAATGGGCGGTATGCTGCGCATGGGTGGTGTGAACTACTTAGCATTAGTAGCGGGTATGGCGAGTATGGATGACCATGAGAACTTAGACACGATGCGCTCACGCATTAAAACTGAGCGTGAAAAGTTAGTGAAAGTAGCCAAAGAGTTAAAGCAGCGGTTTGCGCCAAATCCACAAGGGAATTTTATTTACATAGATACGGGCATGCCGCACGATAAATTTTCAGAAAAGATGAAAGCTCAAGGCATAAAGGTTGTAGGGCGCACATGGCCTGGGTACGACTCCTGGTCACGTATTAGTGTAGGGACACCTGAAGAAACTGACGCGTGCGTTAAAGCATTAAAAGCGGTACTCGCTTAAAAAACAACAATAACACCTAGCGCAGAGAGAAAAGGCTGAACGCAATTTGGGTTCAGCCTTCGTTTTTTGAATGGCTACTTCTCGATAGTAAACGTTAAGCCTGCTTTATCTTCTAAACGGCTGATAAGCTTGTTACCGAGTGCTGCCGCAGGTGTAAAGAAACCACCAGATAAACTAACGTCTTTGCACAAGCAAAGGGCAGATTCTGAAATCATTTTACTGGTAGAGCCGTAGCCTGGATCCTTGTCGCCTTTTACCGATACGGCAAGCATGTCTCCATTTTTAGCTGTGCCCACAAACATCACATCGTAAAAGCCATTTTCGCGCTCTTCTTTGCTCGGACCTTCACCTGGTTTAGGGCCATCATCACTTGCAAGCGACTTATCTTTGGCAACGTGATTCGCCATGGCTTCACCTTTCTCACCTGGACCAGTCATCATCATTTCATCATATTGAAAGTTCTTGCCGTAGCTATATCCGCCCAGGTAGTTCGTGCGATGAACGTTTTTAGTATTGATGGCCGCCATAATAAATGGTGCAACCCATGTGCCTAACTGCTCATCGAAGTAAGGTTTATTGCCATCGGGCTGTGGCTGATTTGACGCGCCATCGGTTAATGAGTGCGGGTTAATAAGTGCCGCCATGACAGACTTATCTTTGTGCGCAGCCGCCATGGTCGCTTTTAAACTTGCAGCCGTACCGCCAGAGAACGTGCCCTGCATTTTACGAACGCGACCTTTTACATATTCAATGACATCGCCAGTTTGCTTTTTGGCATGTTCTTGAAGGTAGTACACACCAAGGTCAAAAGGCACAGAGTCAAAGCCACACGAGAACACAATGTTTGCGCCGGTTTCTTTAGCTTTCGCTTCGTATTTATTGATCATTTGGTGCATCCAGGCTGGCTCACCGCAAAGATCTGTATAGCCGGTGCCGTTATCGACACATGCAGAAAGTAACTTTTCACCGTAAATTTGATACGGACCAACAGTGGTAAGTACAACGGCTGTGCGCTTCGTCAACGCATTTAGCGCGTCATCATCATCACCATCGGCTACAATGCTAGCAACGCTTTCACTAATGCCTAGCTTCTTTTTTACGCCGTTGAGTTTAGCTTCGTTTCGGCCTGCGACCGCCCACTTAACGTTGTCATCGCTGCCATACTGAGCCTGAAAATATTCAGCTACTAACTTACCCGTAAAACCTGTAGCACCGAAAATAACTACATCAAATTCCCGTTCGTTACTCATTGTTTTGTCCTGTTTTATCTCGTTTCGACACGTGTCATCAATATGCGTTACTCAATATACGCACAAGCACCCATATCTATCATTTTTTTCGGTAATATTTGTCTATTCACGAAATTAAATGGTGAGCATAAAAAAGCGTTAGCTTAATGATTCTACAAACTCAGCAAGCCGTGAAAGCCCTTCCTCCAAGCGTTCAATGCTAGTGGCGAAAGACAGTCTTACGTAATGGTTGGCATTGTGCTCACCAAAATCATTACCCGGCGTAAGCGCTACGTGATGTTGTGAAAGTAGGGCATCACAAAATTCAATTGCACTTAGCCCTGTGTGCTTAATATTGATGTAGGCGTAAAACGCACCGTCAGGCTTTGCATCTAAACCAAGCCTCATATTTTCAAGTGCACTAAAAACAAGGGAAGCACGCTTTTCCAGCGTATGGCGGTTTTGCTCGCATTGCGCCAATGCTTCTGGTTTAAAGCACGCAAGAGCGGCTTTTTGCGATAGGGTAGAGGGGCAAATAAACAAATTCTGCGCGAGTTTTTCAACGATGGGCGTCATTGCTTCAGGTACCACACACCAGCCAAGACGCCAGCCGGTCATGCCAAAATATTTGGAAAAACTGTTTATTACGACCACTGTTTCTTCAAGCTGTGCATTGGCAAGTACGGTTTGAAGTTTGGTATCAGTGCCCAAGGTCGATTGGGAAGCGAATGTATCATTGCGTACATCAAGATCAGCCGAAAGCGATAGATCCAAGTAAATTTCGTCAACAATTAAAAAGCCACCTTTGGATTTGCAGTACTCGCCAATTTTAGTCAACTCTTCTGCATCTATAACCGTACCAGTAGGATTGGCAGGTGTGGCAATAAGTACGCCTTTCGTGTTGTGCTTCCAATTATCGGCAACACTTGTTGCGGTTAGCTGAAAGTTATCCTCACTGCGTGTTGGTACCAGCGTTACCTCTGCGCCAAATGCGTTTAAAAAACGTCGGTTACAAGGGTAAGACGGGTCGCCCAATATCACGTTGTCGCCTGGTTCAACCAAGGCAGCACTTGCCAAAAGTAAAGCGCCAGAAGCCCCAGCGGTCACGACCACTCTAGAAGGGCTTAACGCTACGCCATGTTTAACTTCATAAAAGCGTGCAACGGCTTCACGTAGTTCAGCCATGCCCAGCGCCGAGGTATAGGGAAAAACTGGGGCATTTAAGCTTTCTTTCATTGCGGCAAGAACTGCTGCGGGTGCGCCGAAATCAGGCTCGCCTAAATTAAGTCTTATAACATCTTTACCTTGCTGTTCTAGTGCCGTGGCTTTTTCGCCATAGGCCATAGCAAGAAACGGAGAGATCGCTGTAGCGCGAGAGGCAAACTTCAAAATAAAACCCTTATTAGTAGTGCCAATTCAAACTGTACCGCAATTAGGGATCACTCTTGGTTATGATTCAAGGGAATTCTTCGAGAAGTACAATTAACTCGCTGACTTACTTCATAGCTAACTATTTAAACGAACAAACTTTTCGGCCAACTCGTCTAGTGATTCTTTATTGTGCGGGTCAGGCTTAACAACATCTATTGGGCATACCGCTGCGCAAGTAGGCGCATCGTAATGCCCCACGCATTCTGTACAGCGTAACGGGTCTATTTCATACACTTTATTACCCATGCTTATAGCGGCATTAGGGCATTCGGGTTCGCACATGTCGCAGTTAATGCAGCTATCAAGAATAAGCAGTGCCATGCATTATGCCTCGCTCGCGTTTTCGGGTGTTACTGCACTAGGAGCTTTTCGAAACGGATTGCGGGTATCAACGCCTTCATCTAAATTTCGCAGCAGTAGGGCAAAGTTTAGAGACACATCGCTGGGTATCGGTATTCTTACTTGGTGTCCTGAACCCTTAGCATCCGTAATAGAATGGTTTCTCTTATCCAGCATCTCATTTAGAGTAAAGGTAATGTTGCCGCTTGGCGTCATCAACTCAAGCGAGTCACCTACACAGAATTTGTTTTTAACGTTTATAATTGCATAGCCAGACTCTTCACAACGGTCAATCACTTCACCAACAAATTGCTGTTTATCGCTGACTGAGTGGCCATACTCATAGTTCTGATACGCGTGGTGCGCATGGCGACGCAAGAAACCCTCGGTATAACCTCGATGAGCTAAAGTATCCAAGCTTCCCATTAATGTACTATCAAAAGGCTTTCCTGCTACAGCGTCGTCAATTGCTTTTCTATAGACTTGAGCGGTTCGGGCACAGTAGTAATGTGATTTAGTGCGGCCTTCTATTTTTAAACTATGCACGCCCATTTGGGTTAACCTGCCAACATGTTGCACGGCACGCAAATCTTTAGAATTCATAATATAGGTGCCATGTTCGTCTTCAAAAGCTGGCATCAGTTCTCCAGGCTTTTCCTTTTCTTCTAACATAAACACTTTGGGGCTTGGCGTGCCTTCACCAAGGGTAGGAATTACCACTTGAGGTGCTGTAACTGCCTTATTAATCTCATTGGTTAGAACGATGTCGCCAGTTTCGTTTTCCTCGCCTGCCTTAACATCGTAAGACCATCGACAAGCATTGGTACAAGTGCCCTGATTCGGATCGCGTTTATTCATATATCCAGACAATAAGCAGCGCCCCGAATACGCCATACAAAGCGCGCCATGCACAAACACTTCCAATTCCATGTCTGGAACATGCTCGCGAATAGTTTCAATTTCTTCCAAAGAGAGCTCTCGGGACAAAATAACGCGCTCTATGCCTTGTTTCTGCCAAAACTTCACCGTGGCGTAGTTCACCGCATTGGCCTGTACACTCAAGTGAATAGGCATTTCAGGAAAGGCGTCGCGCACCATCATAATAAGCCCTGGGTCTGACATAATTAACGCATCGGGCTTCATAGCAATTACTGGTGAAATATCTTTAAGGTAGGTACCTAGCTTACTGTTGTGCGGAGCAATGTTGCTTACTACATAGAACTTTTTACCTAAAGCATGTGCTTCTTCTATGCCTATCGCTAAGTTCTCAAGGCTGAATTCGTTGTTTCTTACGCGAAGCGAGTAGCGTGGCTGCCCAGCATAAACAGCATCAGCGCCATAGGCGAAAGCGTAGCGCATATTGCGTAAGCTACCCGCAGGTGCAAGCAATTCTGGCGCGATTAACGTTTGTTTTGGCAATGTTGAAACTGAGTCTTCACGTAGGTTAGAAGAGCTGCGATTAGGTGATAATTTTGAAGTCATAGATAAAAACCGCTACTAGACGCTTTAAACAAGGCGGCGGATTTTATAAGCCGTAAAATACCTCTACAACTCAAACAAAGCTTGGTGTTGACCAAGATCAAATAATTTGTTGTCGCTTGTGTTTTTGAATGTTTAAACGGCAATTGAGCAGAGTCAATGCCAGCTGTTTTCTTCCATATAGTTGCGTTTTTAGTGCATTACCTTCGGTAGGAAAAACCAAGCCTGTTCACAGCTAAATAACAAGCAAAAAAAGCGCATTAAACGATGAACTACCATGGGCAAAACCCACCACATAGGGTAGGCTAGAAATTCACAATAATAAGGACTAACTGCATGCTGCAATTGAACATTTTTCATAAAGCGGCACGACAAGTAAAAGCATCGGGCAAATCGGCCATTGCGATTACGGTATTATTTGTCGTGTCTACGTCTTCCGCATTGGCTGCGCTGCCAAGCATTGGTGAATTCACCAGCAATATGACCAAAAAAGATGGTTTAATTCCTGTTTACTATGACGATGAAAGTGACAAAGTTTACTTGGCGGTGCCAACAGACCACGCCGAATACCTGTTTCAAAGTAGTTTGCCGTATGGCGTAGGGTCTAACGACATTGGCCTTGATCGCGGCCAGCTAGGCAATACGCGTTTAGTAAGCTTTGGAAAATTTGGAAACAAGGTTTTATTAAAGCAGCACAACACCAAATATCGAGCAGCTCACGGCAGCGACGCTGAGAAACAGAGCATTGATGAAGCCTTTGCTGATTCGGTTATTGCAGGTTTTACGCTGGTAGCCAAAAACGACCGTGCCAGTCTAATAGATTACACACCGTTCTTATTAAGCGATATTCACGGCATTGGCAATCGCTTAGCGGGAACTAACCAAGGCAGTTTTAGCGTAGATAACATGCGAAGCGGCGTGTATTTACCTAAAACCAAAGGCTTTGAAAAGAATACTGAATTAGAGGCTTTAGTCACCTTTGCAGGTAAGAAGCCAGGCGAATACATGCAGCAAGTTACGCCCGACCCAGAAAGCTTGTCGGTGCATTTGCATCATTCGTTTGTGGCACTGCCCGACGACAATTACACGCCCAGAGAGTACCACCCGTACTCGGGCTACTGGAAATTCAGTTACTTTGATTATTCAACGCCTATCAGCGAGCCTACTGAACAGCGTTTTATTACCCGCCATCGTTTAAATAAGAAAACCCCGCATGCTGCAATGAGCGAAGCAGTCGAGCCTATTGTGTATTACCTAGATCCTGGTATTCCAGAACCCGTAATGACCGCGCTTAAAGAAGGGGCGAGCTGGTGGAATCAAGCCTATGAAGCCGCAGGCTACAAAGACGCGTTTCAGGTGAAAGTATTGCCCGAAGGTGCCGACCCAATGGACGTGCGCTATAACGTAATCAACTGGGTACATCGCGCAACGCGCGGTTGGTCTTATGGTTCGTCGGTTGTCGACCCGCGCACTGGTGAAATTATCAAAGGTCACGTTACGCTCGGCTCATTGCGTGTAAGACAAGATTATTTAATTGCCCTTGGCCTAACCAGTCCTTTTAAGGACGGCAGCACCGACACCACTGCACAGCAAGAAATGGCTTTAGACCGCATTAGGCAGCTTTCAGCCCACGAAGTAGGGCACACATTGGGTATAGCCCACAACTTTGCGGCAAGTGAAAATAACCGTGCGTCGGTAATGGATTATCCTCATCCCAAAATTAGTATTAGAAACGGCAAAATTAGCTTGGAAGGTGCGTATGATAAAGGCATAGGCGCATGGGATATTCACGCCGTAGCGTATGGCTATCAAGATTTTGCCAGCGACGTAGAGGCAACCGAAGCCTTGGCAAAAATTATCGTAAAAGGCCGTAATGAGGGTTTAAGTTTTAAGTCAGATCCCGATACCCGCAGTAGTCGCCATGCATCGGCAAACGGCCATATGTGGGAAAACGGTAGCAATCCGCTAGATGCTTTCGATGAAATTTCACAAGTACGCGAACTGGCGTTAGCCAATTTAGGTTTAGACACCTTAAGCCCAAATAGCAGTTTATCCTCGCTTGAAAATGCTTTAGTGCCTATTTACTTACTCCACCGTTATCAGTTAGAAGCCGTTGCAAAGCAAGTCGGCGGCTTAGTGTATGAATACGAACGCAAAGGTGACTATACCAAAGCACAGGGCCAACAGTTTGTAGCGCCTGCAGTGCAGCAACGCGCTATGCAGCAGTTAATTACAGCTACTACCGCTGACTACCTGACGATACCTGAATCGGTACTCGCCCTTATTCCACCGACAGCGTATGGCGACGATATTACTCGCGAGCACTTTAAGGGCAAAATGGGGTTAATGTTAGACCCTGTTTCTGCCGCCGCTTCTGCATCTAACTTTGCGTTTGAATTACTATTGCACCCAGAGCGCTTAAACCGCTTAGAGTGGCAGACAAGAAGCACTAATGACAGACGCAAAAAAGTAGGCGTTTCTATGCTGGTGAAGCAAATACTTAACGTTCACTGGTATAAAAATAAGTCACAAAGCCCACTAGCAAAACGCTTACAGTTAGTGGCGTTAAATGCAGTGATGAAAGCAGTAACTAACGATAAGTTGGCGCCTGAAGTAAGAATGGAAGCCGAACTTGCTCTGCTTGAATTTAGCGAATGGTTAGACGACAAAGCAGACGACAATCAGTATGAAATACTGAAAGAACAGTTCGATAATTATTGGGCTAGTAAGGCATGGCCAAGTACCTTTGAAGTAGAGCCGCTACCGCCAGGTTCGCCTATTTAAGGAAGCTGATAATTAATGTTAGGGACAACGCAATTAGAGCAAAATCATAGCCCGAGTAACCAGCAAGTGCCGCAAAGAACCTTTGCGGCCTTGATCACTCCGTTACTCGCTGTGTTAATTCTAATATTAGTTCCATTAGTGGAAAGTCTGCATGGTGCTGTGCTGTGGGGCTTAAACTACCATTCCCCCAAGTTTATGTCACAGGTCGGCGACGCGTTAGCCTTAGTTAAGCTTATAGCGCTTTGCGCAGGTGTGTACCTGCTTTTTACGCAGCACGGTACATTTAGGTATCTTTTTAAAAGTAAATGGATGTCTATTGTTTTTAGCTGTGTTTTAGCAACAGTGGCGCTCATTCAGATTGCGATAGGTCTATTAGGTGTACTGATTGATGCAACACTAGGAACTAACCGAGATTACTTTCATAAAGAATTTGCAATAGAAAATAACACTATTTATGTGTATACCGCAGATCCAGGTGCCATGGGGACGGCCTACCATTATTTCTATTTAAAATGCCCACTTCCTTTAAACCGCTATGAACTAACATTTATTGAAAAAACAAATTGGGTATGGGAGCTAGAGCTTAAAGCTTCTGATAATGGTTTTGACGTATTTAATCAGCGTGGTGAGTTTAAATATCGCGTTAGTTTGGGTGAAGTAGGGTGTGGTTAGTTACCTTGCAACTCTGCTCAGAGTGAATGAAATCTTGTGTGGTTATCGTTAAGTGATACTATAGTGGTACATTTGAAAGCTGGAACCTGCATCGTGAAAGTAGAATTAGTTACTACATTAAAGAGACAAGCCACAAAAATTCTGCAAGACCTGCACACTTCAAAAGAGCCTGTTTTGATTACTGAGCATGGTCAGCCATCGGCTTACTTAGTTGATGTTGATGATTATGAGATGATGCAAAAGCGTATGTCGATTCTGGAAGGTATTGCAAAAGGTGAGCAGGCAATAAGAAATGATGATGTTTTAGCTAACCTGCATGCCAAAGAGAAAATGGATAAATGGCTGAAATAGTATGGACAGAACCTGCTCTAAATGACTTGGACAAGATTGCTGAATACATAGCGGTATCTAATTTAGTTGCGGCAAAGAAACTGGTTAAAGAAGTCTTCGCCAAAGTAGACATGCTTGAGGAATATCTTAAATCAGGAAAGTCAGTCCCCGAATTACCATCCCTCAATTACCGCGAGCTTTATGTAAAGCCCTGTCGAATTTTTTATAAATTTGAGGACAGCAAAGCCTTTATTTTGCACGTAATGCGGCACGAACAAGATCTTAGGCGCTTTTTATTAGATTAGCGTTGATTCATTTTAAATACATTTGGTGAACACAGCAGTTTTTTCCTTTAATTCCGGCTTGTGCCAGAAGCAGCCGTTCGAGTATTTGTAATTAAACGGCGGAAGAATAAGTGATGCGGATGTCTAATATCCTCTCCAAGAGTAAATGTTAGATGGTTTTTCAGTCAAAACGAGTGTTAGTATGGGGTCTTTGTTAGGAGCTTTTAGTTAGCCCTAAATCTACATGGATGTAATATGAAAATTTTGGTTTTATTTTTTGCTTTTTCATTGCAACTAGTAGTAATGCTGTAGTGAAACGGCACGATATTCCCTCCCGCAATTATGTCTTAGAAAAAGTACCCGAATACTTAATTGACCTACCTCACGAAGGTCATGGGGTATTGATAAAACCTCAATGGGTTGTGACAGTCGCTCATACCATTTTTTATAATTACATAGGTAAAAAATTACGCGTTGGCGATAAAGTCTTTGAAATAGAAGAGGTTCACATACATCCACTTTATATTGAACCAGATGGGGTTCTCTTTAAAGGTGATGCAGCTCCCTTAATGAAGTTTCTAGAATCTAGAAGTGATATAGCACTAATAAAGCTATCTTCCCCTGTTACAACGAGTGAACCAATTGATATCTACCCAAACATTGACCAAGCGGGTAAAGAAATCACGGTATTTGGTCGTGGAGCAACAGGTAACGGAGAAATTGGTGAAAACCTCGAAACAAAATCATTACGAGAATTAAACCATTTTAGAAATATTATTGAATCTTCAAAAGGAAACTGGCTCTCATATAAATTTAATAAACCACCTGAAGCATTGCCCCTTGAAGGAATGCACGGTGCTGGTGATAGTGGCGGAGCTTCAGTGATAACTGAAAACGGTAAGACTTATTTGGTTGGTTTATCGAGTTGGCAATTTTGGCGTGGAGATCTTGCTAATTTTAAAGGCGGTTTATATGGTACTACTGCTTATCAAGTTAGGGTGTCAAACTACCGAGACTGGATTGAAAGTGTTTTGGGCAACTCGTGAGTCAGTCCAAAGAATACTTATCGTTTAGTTTCTCTTCCTTTTTCTGCCTAGTTTACGTAAGCATTCATATGCCCATAGGTAGAGGATGAACGGCGGCTCCTTGTCTCTCAATGTACAACTAGCACTAGGGACTGAAACGTACGTGAATCGGAAGTTGGCGCATTGATTACTTGTGATGGCGTCAGTACGTTGATTTTTGACATCCCCCCGACTGATACCGGCTTTCTGCTTTAATTGCCATAGCTAACGAAGCTATTTTAATTATTGAGAGTTAAGTGTCTGTCTGGATATACAGTTACTACACTTATAAAGCCTATTACGATGATGGCCTTGATATTGACCATATAGTGCCTCTAAATTGGCGTTATGAGCATGGCGCTGATGATTGGCCTCTTGTATTAAGAAGAGAATTTGCGAACGCCCCTATTAACACAATCGCTGTTTATGCCAGAGCCAATCGTTCAAAGGGGGTGAAGTGACCCTCTAAGAGGACCCCTTGGAACTATTCTTATTGATGCGAGTACTTAGACAAATTCATTGAAATTACAGAAATTTTTAAATTGGAATTTAAATCCCTCGAACACAGAGTAATTAATAATCAGTTAGCGGCCTGCGCCGATTAGAAGTGAAGAGCTCGAAATAAGCAGTGTATTACAGAGTACTTCCTGCTAGGAGTAGAGGGCCCATGTTAAAAGGAATTACAAGTTGAAGTATATATATAGATTCACAGAACGCAGATTCAATACTAGTTTGTGTGCGCTAGGAATACTAAGAATAGGAACCCTATACGATTTTAGACGCATGGAACACGGTAAGGGGATCCAAGACCAATTTGAGGGGACAAAAAAACTTTTTACTAATATGACTGGGAGTAGGGTCAAGTCAGGGCGTCGAGTTGAAATGAAAGGGCCAGACGGAGAAGATATGGTTGCTTACCTTCAAAAGGATGTTAACGGGTATGAGTACGGAGCGGTTACTTCATTAGAAGATGACCTTAAGAGTGTCAAAAATTTGAGCTATAGCAGCAATGTTAGTGCAGCTGATTGCTATGTACTCTGTTTTTCGACGAGTTGCGATACAGATGTTTTGAAAGAACTGGAAGGCTCTAATAGTTGCGTCAGAATACATAATATTGAAGGGTTTATTGAAACGCTTACACTTGCAATTAATCAAAAGGTTCTAATTAAAAGAGTTAATTGGATGCCTGTTGTTTACAAAAGCAGAGAAGAGCACTGGGACGGTAAAAACTTGGGAATGAACCCGGCATTTATTAAAGGCCCCGAGTTTTCGAGGCAACATGAATTCAGAGTGGTTTGGACTCCAAAATATAAAAAGGAGTTAAAACCCATTTTTATAGCAGATTATAAGCTTGGAAAATACTGTACTTTAGCGACAGAACGGTAATTGATTAAGTTGGGTTAGCCATCATTTGGACAGATGTCTCCAAAAAGGAAGAGATTGCAAACCTGATAGTCTCTTGTGTACGTATAGCGGACATTGGATACTTCTAACTCGCAAGACTGCTTCAGACAAACAGCGAACGTTCACTAATCTAATATATTTGGAGATATAGAAACGTCTTAGTTTTCTAGGCGGTAATCTATTAAACAGTGGCATATATACAAGGCAGTGCACGTTTCTAAGACTGTTAGTCATGAAACTGAATATTTTATTCTTTCAATCAATTTTGTTTCAATATTCAATATTAGCATTCCGACAGCGGGATGAGTAAAAACTCCTGTATCTCCACCTTGAATTGAAGCATTGAAAAGAGTGTTGGAACCATCTGGGTTTTGAGGTTGTTTGAAACCGAGAAGTTCTTTGTTATCCTCTTTACGTTCGTAAACTATAGGCGAGAGCAGGTTATTTGAAAATTGGAAACTACCTTCAGCAATAACTTTGCTGTCGAATCCATAGATTTGCAATGAAACCGATAGCGGTGGTCGGATATTAAGCGCTACTTTTTTTTCGACTTCAAAATCTATCCTTATTATCTGACTCGGTATTGTTGTTTGCAATTCAAAGTGAGACCTCGATTTTTTAGACGCTCGCCAACATACTCTATGCTCTAATTGATTAGCATAACTTTTTGGCTTATTGAAGAGAGGATCGTATTTGTGAATCATACTGCGGAAAGGAAGATGGTTAGTCCATGGGCAAAATGATGGTATGTTATAGAAATCTCGACCGTTATAATCACAGTTTTTTCTTCCAATGAATGTTAGCTCGGGATTTGAAGATATCTCATCAATGAGCTTGCTAGGCCTTACGATCAAGCAACATGAAGTTCTTTTTTCCTTTAAAGCCCAAAAAAAGTGACTCACTAATAAGGTTGTTTGTTGTGCAAAGAACGAAAATATCTTCGTCGATGCAAGGATCGTAAACTATGGTTTCTCTTTCACTTGTATTATTATTAAAACCATGAATAGAAATTTCCCCCTCGCGTTCGTCATCAATCAAACCTCCGAAATCGCCTTTCCGAAAATTTAAAATGTTTGAAAGATAAACTTGCCCCGAAATAAAGGCATCAAAATAGGAACTTTCGAGAAACCTAAACTGTGGCTGATAAAACACAACGTCGTTAGAATCATTTGTTGAATTACCCAGTGTTTGCTGCATTGTCGACTACTTAAAACTTGTTAAAAATAAATTGTAAAACTTAGAACGGAAGTATTATTACGATTGGTCCGAGAGTATCAATTGCATGCAACAGTATAGACTCTGATTGTTACTATAGTTAGAGATAGTTTCTAAGCAATTTTACACCAGAAACCCCTTATCGAGATTTGGCCCTCGCTGAATCACTACGATATGCTCTCTTTCAAAAAATTTTAAAAAAACTCGTCCGCCTTACGTGCCTTTCTGCCGTTTAAATATTAATATTTGAACGTCAGGAAGTAATTCAAAGAATAAACCAGTTACTTGCGTGAGACGTTCCTACGTACCCGAATCAACCATTTTGCAATAAAGTTTTACTCCATCAACTTGCGTACAAAAATCTACAACTCCTTATAATTCGTAAACACCTTATACAACTGCGTCCCACTCAATACCGAAGCCGACGGGAAGTGTAGAATAGGGATCAAATCGCAAGGCGCTTCTAAGGTCCTGCTGCCGTTGTCGGTATCCAGATCGTCAATATTTAAAATTTGCGCCAGTGGTTCGCCTTTCTTCACCGTTTGGCCTGGTTTCGCCATGTATTCCACCATGCCGCCCCAGTTAGTAAACAGGGTTTTATAGTCTTTTAAATACACGCCTAAACGCTTCATTTCTGTCGGTTTAATATCGCATTCATGCAATACGCCTTTGGCGTTTAAGTAGCTAAGAATACTGGTGGCGTCTATATTACCTTCGTTAAAGTCGATAACTTCTTGGCTACCCATTTCAAGCGTAAACGCTTCAACGTTAAAGCTTATCTCACGCGCTAAATTAGTTTTTATGCTTTCTTGCAGTGTCCACCATGGGCAGAACGTCGCTTCGTCCAACGCCCCCGCAAATACGTTTGGAATAAAAATACAATGGGGAATGTTAAACAGCTTAGCACTGTCTTTGGCGTACTCGGGAATATAAACGTGACGGGTAGACACCGGGCCGTTGTGGAGATCTAACACGAAATCGGCATTTACTGCCATTTGCTGTAGCTTTAGGTTCAACTGCTGCGCTAGTCCTAGGCCCCAGGGTTCAGCCAGTTTGTTGTCGATAGCGTTAGATAAATGAGCACGAAAACGTTGTTTTATGCCTTCAACAGACTCTTCGCGGGTGACTGTTTTGGCGAAATGCTCAACTGCATCTTTATCGAAGAAGTAGCCGCGGTTCCAGTTTGTACCGTTCACAGGATCGAACCGGCCTAATGTGTACTCACCGGCTTTAATGTTAGTACCAATGGGGTTACAGTTGGGCACTAGGATAATTTCGCCGCAAATATCCATGTCTTTTAAGCGCTGAATGAGATGGTAAATAACCACGTTGCCTTGCACTTCAGCGCCGTGAATAGAACTTTGAATATACACGGTGGGACCAGGGCGCGCTCCTTTCATTCGATAAATTGGCACGTTCATGTTACGTCCAGACGCGTTTTGCGCCACTACCATGTGTTTTTTCACTACTAGGGTTGTCATTTAAATCAACCTATTTTCTGTCTTGTTCTTTGTTTTAGTCTGTTGCTTTTAACCACGTTTTTAGAATTCATGCCGCAAATGCACCTAAACTTAACAAGCACATAGCTCGCAATCTACGCCTTTAGGTAACTTCCAGTTTCGCCACTCGTGCGACAGAGCATCAAACGTCATTAACGTGTTTTTAGGAATATTATCGAAATCCATCAATACTTGCATAGCTAGCATTGCTTGGTAAGTACCAACAATATTTACTACTGGCGAGAATATACCTGCCTCAACACAGCTTAAATCGGGTGATTCAAATAACGTTCGTAAGCATGCATAGCAGCGGCTCTCACCGGGTATAGCAACGAAAAGCTGGCCTTCAAAGCGAATGGCTGCGCCCGATACTAGCGGAGTATTTAGTTTAAAACAAAATAGGTTTATTAAATCTCGTGAGTCTGTATTGTCGGTGCAATCTAGCACAACGTCAGCACGCTCTATGGCTTGTTTTAATGCTGGTGAAAGCTGAGTAGAGCTGGGCGCCGAAAACGGTTCTGCCATTACGGTAATGTCGCAGTCACTGTTTATTGCAGTAAGCCGCGCTTTAGCCGCCTCTACTTTACTTATTCCTACATCTTGTTCGCTAAACAAGGTTTGCCTTGGCAGGTTGGTGGCCTCAACTGTGTCGTGGTCGATAAGTGTAAGAGAGCCCACGCCACTGGCGCAAAGGTTAGTAGCAGCCGCGCTGCCAAGCCCGCCAATACCAATGATACAAATATTGGCGTTTAGCAGCGCTTCTTGACCGTCTAGGTCCACTTTGGGAAGCACAATGTGGCGGTTATAACGCATAGCCTGCTGATTAGTTAGGCTTTTAGACATAGTTTATGCCAACTTAGTTGTTGAATTCATGGCATGCACCCTTATAAAGTGATTACCAAATAGTATTTTGGCTGGTACTTTATCAAAAACCGCCAAAATGTCGCATATCAAATTAGGATTTCATATGTCAGTTGTCAGCCAACCCCTTAATATTGCCGTACTCACTATTTCAGATACGCGCACCCTCGAAAACGACAAGTCGGGAGACTACTTGAAAGAGGCGCTTACCTCGGTTGGCCATAACCTTTACGATCGCGATTTGGTAAAAGACGATATTTATCAGCAGCGCGCCGTGGTGTCGAAATGGATTGCAGATAAAAACATTCACGCTGTATTAATCACCGGTGGTACGGGTTTCACCCACCGCGACTCAACGCCAGAGGCCATCAGTGTATTGTTCGACAAAGAAGTAGACGGCTTTGGCGAGCTATTCCGTCAAATAAGCTATGAAGAGATTGGTACATCAACCATTCAGTCTCGCGCGGTTGCGGGCTTTGCTAATAATACGGTTATTTTCTGCTTACCAGGCTCAACAGGCGCGTGTCGTACTGCGTGGGAAAAAATTATTTCTAGCCAGCTTGATGCCGACTTTAGACCGTGTAATTTCGTAAAGCATCTGGTGGAAGCATGAGTACCTTTAGCCATTTAAACGCTGGTGGCGAAGCCAATATGGTCGACGTTAGCGACAAAGACGTTACCAAGCGAGAAGCCACAGCAGAAGGTTTTTTATACGTAAGCGAAGGCGTTATTCGCCAAATCTCTGAATCAAAAATTGCAAAAGGTGATGTATTTGCAGTTGCCCGTGTAGCGGGTATTCAAGGGGCGAAACGCTGCGCCGATCTTATTCCTCTTTGTCACCCATTGGCACTGTCAAAGGTGGATATTAATTTTGACATTCAGGCCGATCAGAATCGAATTCAAGCCACCTGTTATTGTAAGCTAAGCGGTAAAACCGGCGTTGAAATGGAAGCGCTCACGGGCGTAAATGTGGCGCTGTTAACCTTGTTTGATATGTGCAAAGCCATCGACCCTGGTATGCATATGGAAGGGATACGGGTATTAGAGAAAAAAGGCGGTAAGGCAGGCCATTGGCAGTCTGATTCCTAGTTTTCACAAAGGCCAGTGAGCTAAAAAAGTAACGTGCATAAAGCGTACACGCACTCAAAAAGCAACGCACTTTAGGCTCAACCCATTTCAGAGGCTTGGCAAGATTAATTAGCGCGCACAAAGCGACCTTAACAACGTAGATAACAGGCAAAGCATGCAGGTAACGGTAAAAACATTCGCACAAACCCGAGAGGTTACGGGAGAGGACAATATCGCGCTTCATATAAGCGAGAACAGCACTATTGAGACCGTGATATCGCAGCTTAAAACACGTAGTGACAAGTGGGCATTAGCCTTAGAGGGCAGTGTGCTTACTGCCTGTAATCAAGAGCTTTGTGATTTCCAAACAGTACTTAGCGACGGCGATGAGCTGGCGCTATTTCCACCTGTGACAGGGGGCTAGCTATGTTCGCACTAGTTCAAGTTGAAGATTTCGACCAAGGAGAGCTTTACGCTAGGCTAAAACAGTCGGCAGATGAGAAGGCCTGCGGCAACACCGGCGCGATTGTTACTTTTACTGGGCTAGTGCGAGATTTTAATAACGCTGGCGACATAGACGGCATCGAATTAGAGCATTACCCGGGCATGACTGAAAAAGCGTTAATGCTTCTGGTTGAACAAGCGAGCGAACGCTTTTCACTTAACAGTGCTGGCGCACTGCACAGAGTAGGGCGCATACACAACAACGAACAAATTGTATGGGTAGGTGCCGCCGCTCCCCACCGCCAGGCGGCGTTTGACGCTGCCTGCTACTTAATGGACATGCTTAAACAGTCGGTACCGCTTTGGAAAAAAGAATTTAAGGGCGATAAATCTGAATGGGTTGCGGCGAAAGCATCTGACGATAAAGCGGCACTTAAGTGGATGCGCAAAAAGTAATGGTTTGTTCTTTAGCAATGCGACTTTCAAGCTTTGTTAACTTGGCCATGCTTATTTTGGTAAGTGCAAGTGTAGCCCTAGGCGTTACGGCTTTTTCAAGCTCTGTGGCACATGCAAGCAGTTTTGAAGCGGCAAATAATAATGTAAATGAAGGGAGCGTTATTAGTGCCGAAAAACAAAACCAGTCAGTAAATTTCAAGCGCGACGAAAAAATTAACGTAGCCGTTGCGGCAAACTTTGCAAAACCGCTAAAGAGTATTGCCGAGCAGTTTACTGAGCTAACCGGCATAGAAGTCGCGGTAACGGTATCTTCTAGCGGTACTTTGTATGCGCAAATTCAACATGGTGCTAGCTTCGACGTTTTTCTATCTGCAGATCGCGCTCGGCCGCAAGCGTTGGTTGATAACAACGTAGTTCACCACGGCAATCTGGTGGATTACGCTAAAGGCAAGCTTGCGTTTGTCTATGCTGGCGAATTATCAAGTGAGGCATCACATGAAACATCCGGTGAAAGGAATTGCGAGCAGATCGCGCGCTCATCTACTGGAGACACAACTGCACAAATAAACGTTCAGCTTACCGATTGCTTGTCGAAGCAGCTTGTTCAATTAATGGAAAATCCACAAAACAAGGTAGCTATCGCAAATCCTAAACTGGCTCCCTATGGTGATGCTGCGCAACAGACGTTGCAAAACTTATCCTTATGGCAACAGTTTTTACCTCACAGAGTGATGGGTAAAAACGTGCTACAAACCTTGCAGTTTTATACCACCGGCAGCGTGAAAGGGGCGTTCGTTGCGTACTCATCGGCGTTAGATTTGCCTGCAAACTTATCTTCTAATTTGCCTTCTAATTTTAACAGTGTTGTTAATACCAAAAGCGCCGATACTTTTACGGTTATCGTCCCAGTACCTGAAACCTTATATAAACCCATCATTCAGTCGTTGGTGATTAACAGTAAAACGGTAGCTACATTATCTCCGAATCTGTTCGAACCACTTCCAATCAAAAATGCGGCAGCGCCAGTTGATGAGCCTATTCACAACGACAACGTTGAGCCAACCAGAGCATTTCGTTTGAGTGACGCTAATGGAGTGTCATCACCCAGCCTGTTCGTACAGTATTTAATGTCGCAAGGGGTGCAGCACAGCTTAATTGAATGGGGCTATGAACCTACCATTGCATCGGGCGTCGGTAACTAAGTATGCTCACAGAATTCTTCGGGGCACCGACACTTGAAGCTATATTACTTACCTTTAAGCTGGCCTTTATAACCAGTGGTTTGTTGTTGTTAATCGCATTGCCGTTAGCGTGGTTTTTAGCGAAATGGCAGAGCAAAGCTAAGCCTTTGGTGATGTCGATACTCGCGTTGCCTTTGGTGTTACCGCCAACTGTGCTGGGTTTTTATTTGCTTATTGCTTTTTCGCCGCAAAGTGCGTTGGGGCAGGGATGGCAAAGCCTAACCGGGAGCAATTTAGCATTTAGCTTTGAAGGTTTGGTGTTGGGGTCTGTCATCTACTCCCTACCATTTGCTCTGCAGCCTTTGTACAGCGGCTTTTCACAATTGGATAACCGTTATTTAGATGTAGCAAAAACGCTGGGGTTTTCGGCTTTTGAAGCTTTTATAAAAATAGTACTGCCTTTAAGCAAAGCGCCCATCGTGGTGGCATTAGGCTTAAGCTTTGCACATACCATAGGCGAGTTTGGTGTAGTACTAATGATAGGTGGCAATATTCCTGGAGAAACTCAGGTGCTGTCTATCGCGCTATATGAACAGGTAGAAGCGTTGGAATATAACAGTGCACACAACCTTGCGTTGGCCCTTTTGATTTTTTCATTCGTAATGCTCGCGGCGCTCTATCGTTTTAACGGTGTCACCCGTAGTGATGAGGCGCGTTAACATGCAAATATCTGCGCTACTACCAAATCGCATTAACGCACAAATCTCATTGCAGCCACAAAGCCGATTCATTGGGGTTACCGGTCCATCAGGTGCGGGAAAAAGCAGCTTGTTTCGCGCCCTAGCTGGCGTAGAAAAAAGCGCAAGTGTGCAAACGCCGTGGACCTCTCAAAAGGTCGGTATCGTTTTTCAGCAGCCCATGCTATTTCCCCATACCGATGTGCGCGGTAATTTAGCCCTGGCGCAGCGTCACGCAAGCCCTAATGCAATGTCTATCGACGCCTGCTTGCGCGGCTGTTATTGCGAACATTTAATTGATAAGCCAGTTCAGGCGCTTTCTGGTGGAGAAGCGCAGCGGGTCGCGATTGCGCGTGCGTTGGTCAATGGACCAGATGTGTTATTGCTAGATGAATCGTTAAGCGCAATTGATATCTTCACCCGTCGCAAAATTTACCAGTTTTTAAACAATTTGTGTGTGTCGGGGAAGCTCACCTGCCTTGTAATCTCTCACGATTTAGATGACCTTGCCTTGTTCAGCGATGAGTTGGTTTTTATTGACCAAGGCCGCACCGAGCTTTGTGGAAAAACGCGCGATGTATTGACTCAAGTATTCGCAAAAGAGGGATTTACGACACCGTCTAGCGTACTTGAGGGATTTAAAGTTACTGGGCAAAGCGAAGCACACGACGGCAACCAGTCACAAAACGCCGTTGTCAGCTACAAACACGGTAGCCAAATGCAACAAGATCAAAATGTTCTAACCTTACAAGGCAATGAGCAGTGCCAGTCGGAAAACGGCATTGAGCGCGTTGAGGTAGCGGGGCACGAGATATTCGTCACTGCAGAATCAGTGTCCTATTTGCCTCAGCAAAGCGGTGAGCAAGTTTTTCTTCGTTTTGCAGTTAAAGCTTGTGATGTAAGTATCGATACCAATATTGCTGACTTTGGCAATGCCAGCACAATCAGTATTTTAAATGCGCTGCCATGTGTTATATCTAGCATCGAACCCGTGGCGAATCCACTCAGTCCCCTGAACGAGCCTGAAAATAACGCCGATACAAAACTCGCAGATACAAAGCTAACTTCTAAAAAGCTAGCGACCGTAAACAGCGCGAAAGTGTTGTTAAAGCTTGATGTACTAGGCAGTAACCAAACCCTTTATGCCAGCATTAGCTGTATCTCTCTATCGCGCCTTAAGCTTGATGTAGGGATGCAAGTGATTGCGCGGTTTAAATTGCCCTAGGTTTAAATGGCTTTGGAGTAGCTACTGAGTATTTCACTTGCGTTCAAATAAGCGTCGAAACGCGCACAAATAGCCCGAATGTAAATACGAGCAGGCTCTGGCACTCGAATATACCGAGATGTCATTTCGATAAGCCCGTCTTCTTTAAGTTCTTCAAGGTTGTTTAAGGCTGAAGCAAAGTATTCATCAAAAGTGATGTGGTGCTTGTCGGCAATTGCTTGCTTGTCTACCGCTAAATTGCACATTAAGCTAGAAATCACGTCTCTGCGAATCAGGTCGTCGGCACTTAATGACAGCCCAACCTTCGCATTGGGCAGGTGGTTGTCTAAGCGATGGTAATATTCTTTTAGCTCCTTAGCATTTTGCGCAAAGGCATTACCTACCGTGCTAATGGCTGATACGCCGAACCCTATAAGGTCGGTGTCTCCACGTAAAGTATAGCCTTGAAAGTTGCGGTGAAGCTCGCCTTTATTTTTCGCAATAGCCAGTGAGTCTTTGCTTAAGGCAAAATGATCAAGACCAATCATTTCATAGCCTATGTTTGTAAAGCTGTTAACGGCAAGCTTGTAAAGCGCCGCTTTTTCTTCACTACTTGGCAGTGTTTCTTCAGCAAATTTACGCTGCGCTGCAAACCTCTCGGGAAGATGTGCATAGCTAAAAAGCGAAATACGATCTGGCATCATAGCTTTTGTTGCGGCGATGGTTGATGAGAACGTTTCAATTGACTGGTTCGGTAAACCATAAATTAGATCTAAGTTGACTGAGTCGAAACCCAGCGACCGAGCCTCGAATACTAAATCGGCAATGTGAGACGTGCTTTGTACGCGATTTATGGTTTTCTGAACATTGTAATCAGTATCTTGTAAACCAAAGCTAATGCGTGTGTAGCCGAGACATTTTAAGTTTTGAAGATAGTGTTTATCGATATTTCTGGGATCTAACTCAATTGACAGTTCAGCACCTGCTTCAAAGGTAAAGTGTTTCTTAAGCAGGTACATTAAATAAGTATGCTGAGTCTCGCTCAAAAAACTGGGTGAACCGCCACCCAAGTGCAGAGAAACTGCACGCCTGCCGTCATTTAAATAACGCTTAGACAGGATTTCTTTTTCTATGTAATCTAAATATTCGTCCGCTTTTTCATTGTGACGCGTCACCATTTTATTGCAGCCACAGTAGTAGCACAGCGTTTTGCAAAATGGAATGTGCATGTAGAGACTTACTGCCGGCGCTTTTGACACTGCAAGTGCTTGTGGAAGTATGTCATCTTGTAGCGGTTCAAATTTAAGTGCAGTAGGGTAAGAGGTATAGCGAGGAGCATTCAACGCATACTTGGTAATGGTTGATACGGGGCGTTGTTGTACGGCAATTATTGTCATATTGGCTCTGCACTTATATGTAGATAACTAGGCGCGAATTCAATTCGATGGTTAAAGCTTAATGGATTGCTTAGGAGGCTGATTTGATCTACTTCAAGGTTTTGGTGTTAAACCTGATAATTGTTTTATTTCTTCCAGTCATTTTGCTTCAAGCATTGTGGGTGAGGAAGAAGACCGCTGTACTGCCAGAGCCCGACGGCGAGCGGGTATTAACCTCAGCCGATAGTAAATTGCTATTAACTAATAACGTTTTGGTTATAGGCGATTCTGCCGCCGCTGGTGTTGGTGCAACGACGCAAATGGGGGCACTCACAGGTCTGCTGTACTCAAACCTTGTTAAGCATGGGCCAACGCGAGTGACGTTGAATGCTAAAACAGGTTTTAAAAGTGAAGATGTGCTCAAGCTTCTTCATGAAATGCCTGCCGAGCACTTTTCGTCGGTGCTCGTCTCTATTGGTGTTAACGACGTGACCAAATTTGTACCGTTGAAACGGTGGCGGCAAAACATCGATGCTATTAGTACGCTACTGTCAGATAAATTTGGGTGCGAAACAATATTGTTTACTGCGCTACCGCCAATTCATTGCTTTCCTGCGCTTCCGCAACCTTTGCGTGCACTATTAGGTTACCGCGCGTGGTTACTAAACCAAGCTTTGGCTGATAGCGTAACAGCCCGGGCTAACGCAGACATATTATATGTTAGTGCACTTAATGTGGGCGGAACTATGACGGATATTCAGCAAAGTGGTTTGATGGCAGAAGATGGCTTTCATCCCTCCACGAAAGGCTATGAAATATGGGCACACTCAGCCCTTGAAAAACTTTCCACGCTTTACAGCACCACAATGGGCACGACAAAAAAAGTTACAGCAAAAACTGATGTATCTGCGACGAAATAATCGCAGTGTGGGGTTGAAGTTTCTTTTTGTAACCTTATCTAAGCCCTTACACATTCTCGAATTCAATAAAGTGAGCCCTTTCATGACAGCAGATTTACAAGGTGCACAAAATGTGCGCAATGGAAAAAGAGTAACGGTAAATATGGTGTCTGATGTGGTGTGCCCTTGGTGTATTGTTGGGTACCAGCGTTTGCAAGAAGCCATCAAAACCCTTGATAACATTGAAGTGGATATTAAGTTTCACCCGTTCGAGTTAAACCCCAATATGCCAGAAGAAGGGCAAAACCTTCGCGAGCACATAATGGAAAAGTACGGCATTAGTGAACAGCAAAGCGCGCAGAACAGAGCGCGGTTAGTAGAAGCGGGCGAGCAATTAGGCTTTTCGTTTAACTTTACTGACGACTCTCGCATGCAGAACACGTTTAAGGCCCATCAGCTTATTCACTTTGCTTCAGAAAACGGTCTTGAAGAAGAAATGAAGCTGGCCTTATTTAAAGCCTACTTCACAGACGGTAAAAACATTAATGATCTAGGTGTTCTAGTAACGTTGGCACAAACTATTGGCCTTGATAAGTCTGAAGCTGAACAAGCGCTTAAAAGTGAAAAATACGCGCAAGCAGTGCGTGAGGAGGAAACTATTTGGATGCAGCGTGGTATTCAGAGTGTACCTACTTTTGTCATTGGTAATCAGGGCGTAGCCGGGGCACAAGAGCCAGCAACATTGGCTGCATTTATTGCCCAAGCAGCATCACAGCAATAAGCAGGTTGAACGGGTTAAGAGGTAGTTATGAGTAATCACGTTAACCATTTGCTAGCACAGTGGCTTCCGCTCAAAAACAAGCACAAATGGGTGTTAGGTTTTATTTTTAAAACCGAAGGTTCATGCTACCGCAAAGCGGGCGCCATGATGTTGTTTAGCGACGCTGGGCATCAGTTAGGTATATTAAGCGGTGGCTGTTTGGAAAGTGACATCGTAAAAAAAGCACAGCGAGTAATGACAGACGGAGTAAGTCGTACCGCGGTTTACGATGACGAAGATGAAGAAGATATTGCGTTTAAGCTAGGTGTAGGTTGCGGCGGTGTGGTGCATTTGGCACTCGTACCAGTCAATGAGAACAACCAATATTTATCGTTGGATGTGGTTAGCAAAAGCTTATCAAACGGAAAAGCGTGTGAGTGGCGCTGCGCTGTAGATGGTACTTTGGGTGATTGCACGGAATTGGAAGACTATTCTGTTAAACCTAGAAAAGCTGTGCTAGACACCGTTGATGGCAAGCGCATGTTGTCGGTTTTGATGCTGCCGCCTATCCACCTACTTGTTGTTGGAGGTGGGTACGACGCTACCTTTATGACTAAGCTTGGTAGTTTGCAGGGCTATTTAGTCAGCCTTTGGGATCCAAGGCCTGCACAAGCAAGACTTGAACATTTTCCCGAGGTAAATTACTTGATTGAAGACCCTTCTACTGAAGGCTTACGTCTTCACATGGGCGAACATAACATTCAAGCGGCGGTGCTTATGTCCCATCATCGAGAAATTGATGCAAAGGCGCTGCAGGTGCTTAGCAAGCAATCGTTAACCTATACGGCAATGCTCGGGCCACTGCACCGTAAGCAGGAAATTATGGATTTAGCCGGGCTTGGCGATACCAACTTTACTCAGTATTTTGCAAGCCCCGCTGGTTTCGACATTGGTGGTGAGCTACCAGAGCATATAGCGCTGTCTGTTATTGCTCAGTGCCATGCGGTGTTTCATACCAAACCTACGCATTTAAAGCGTTAGAAAGACTTTCTGAAGGTAACGCCAAAGCTTCTAGGCGCGCCTGGGTAGGCCATGATCTTTCCGGTTTGTACGGGTACATCAAAGCCACTTCGTGCAACGTAATCTTCATCGAAAACGTTGCGCGACCACGCAATAATTTCGCTATCCCATTGTGGGATAGTGAAACTTACGCGAACGTTAAATAATGAAAAGTCGTCAGCGTATTTGTACGGGTCGTTCGCATCATCAAGAAATACGTCGCCCGTGTATTGGTAGTCAATACTGGCGGAGGCTGGATAATTCCCAACTTCGAAATAGTGATTCAGCATAAGAGATAGTGAGTTCTGAGGCTCGAAGCCTACGCGGTCTCCGTCTCTTGAACAGAACGGGTCGTTCGGCTCCACTCGGCCCGGATCGTCAATGCCCGTGTGCCACGTGTACGCAACCCAACACGTACCGCGTTTAAACTCATCAAAGTTCGCCAATGTGCGCGATGCAACAGCGTGTAATTCAGTGCTTTCTGTCACTAGCCATGTTGCTTCAAGTTCTACACCTTTGACTACGATATCGCCCGCGTTTTGCAGATTGAACCCCGTTCCGGTAAAGGTCGTCGCCTGAAAGTCGCTAATTTTTGTATAGTGTGCCGCGGCATTTACGCGAACGCCGTATTCTTCAAAATCGTGTTTAATACCTATTTCAGCACTTCGCGATTTTTCAGCATTAAAAAGCGGGCTAAGCGAGGGTAAAATTCTGTCGGTATTCGTACCACCAGCTTTGTATCCTGTCGCAAAGCTGGCATACGTTAGCGTGTTGTCATTAGGATGATAAGCCAGTTTTACCGTGCCGGTTAACTGTGAATCATCAAGCTCTTCGTTTAAGTCAGGGCGCGGCATAACCGCTGCAGATCCCAAGAAAAAATATCCCCAGCCCGCTTGTTGAAATGGTGCTATTGCGTTAAGGGACTGTGCTGTAGGAGCTTGTCCCGCCGCTAACGCAGCAGCGATGTTTTGTAACCCCACTACAGCACGACCTACATTAGGCCATTGCGCTGGGTCTTGAGTTAGTCCGTCAATACCAGGCCCTTGCTCATCGTAGGCTCCGACAATCGACTTTTCTTCGCGGGTATAGCGTAAGCCCGTTGTTAAGGTGAAATCACTGTTTAACAGCCAATCCAGCTGAGAGAATAAAGCAATACTGTCTTGCTCTTGATCGGCGCTGTGCGCGAAAGCAGTACCGGACGGCGCGGGTGCTGCAGCAGGCGCAATAAAGCCTGATGTAACTGCAGATAGCTCGTTGATGGCGTTAGCCAAAGGCAGCAGATCGGGCGCGGCGGCATTAAAGAACGCACTAAAATCATCTTGCGTGGTAGTATCAAAGGTTAGATCTAAGTTTTGGCTGTAATAGTAAACACCTATTAAACCGCGCACATCTTCACTGGTGTAATGTAATCTAATTTCTTGAGAAAACGACTGCTGCTTGGCGTCGTTAGTGGCAGTAAGAAGGTCCGCATCAGAAAAGTCGGTATCTACCGTATCTAAGCTGTCAAACGCGCGGTACGCGCTTATGCTCACAAAATCCCATGCTTTGTTTAAAGCCACATCTACTTGAACTGATAGTCCTTTGTCTTTCATTTTTGAAAGGGGAGTTTGGGACAGCGAGGTTTTATAGTCATAAAAGTTATCGCGCCCGTAAATAGTTGCATTAAACGGCGGTTGTAGCAGCAGCGCATCAGTGCCGAATTTACCCGCTATGTCATTAGCCTGAATATTGTTTTGAAAAGTTAGTGCGCCGCAGCACCGTTCGTCTAGCTCGCCGTAATCAGCAATAAGTCGCACGCTAATGTCAGCTGTTGGAGTGTAAAGCAGCTGTGCTTTTATCGCAGAACGGTTACGGTTATTCAGGGTTTGCCCGCTGCGCTCATCGGTAATGAAGCCGTCGCTATTAGAGCTAAAACCCGAAACCCGCATGGCAAGAATATCGTCGATAAGCGAAAACGACGAGCCAGCGCTTAAACGAACTAAGTTATCATTGCCGATGATGGCTTCGGCAAAGCCGTCGCGCTCGTCGTGTGAAGGTGCGACCGTAGTTAACGTCATTGCGCCAGCGGCAGTATTCTTTCCGAATAGTGTGCCCTGTGGCCCACGCAACACTTCAATAGATTCAATATCGACTAAGTCGTTAATTAACGCGTTTTGTCGTGCACGGTACACACCATCTACGTATAAACCCACCGAAGACTCGAAGCCGAAGTTTTGTGAAGACGTGCCAATGCCGCGTATTGAAAACCCTGAATTTGTTACGCTTTGATTTTGAAGCGCGCCAAAAGCAGGTACGTAGTTTTGCAGGTCAAACACATCTCGGCTAACTGTTTCAACTAGGTCTTGACCTGAAAGCGCAGTGACCGCAACGGGCACATCTTGCAAGTTTTGACTGGTCTTTTGCGCCTGTACAACAATGTGTTCCAGCGCCTTTTTGTTATGCGGAGTAGATATAGCATTCTCATCGGCGTGAGCGTGGGGAGCCAAAGCAAGTGTCGACGAGACAATAGAGGCAATAAACGGCGAACTACATAGGCAACGCGTAATGGCGTTTTGGGGTGTAGATATGCTTGAGCTATTACAAGACAAAGCGTGTGTAAGTGACTTCATTTTGGTTCTTTTTATTTTTCAAAAGCGGTGGGCTTTAAACAAAATTAATCACGACAAGGTCGCGTCCAAATGCGTACAGTCCTTTACATTTTAAATACGCCAACTTCCCTATGACGTCGTGTAGTGCTTTTTCACTATACAATCTAATGAACATATATTGCACGCATTTGAAGCTATCATGTCAAATTTTGTTCGCAACGTGCAAAAAGCGAACAGATATTTGGCAGTGAATAGTTTCACATGATGCATACTCATTCAAAATATCAATTAAACTTATATCGCTGTTTTCCTTAGTATGTTGGTTGAAAGTTAACATATTAATAACATCAGGCAGCGGTATGACAGACATCTATTTAGTGCGACATGGTCAAGCGTCTTTTGGCAAAGCGAACTATGACAAACTTAGTGAACTGGGTGGGCAACAGGCCATTTGGCTTGGTGACTATTTCAAGCATCGCAATGTTGAATTTGATGCAGTTTTCTCTGGCGACATGGTTAGGCATCATGAAACCAAAGACGGTATTGCCTCGGGTATTGCTACTGAAGACTATACGCTACCTGAAGTTACAGTGAATAGCGCACTGAATGAATTCAATTTTCAGGCAGTGGCTACCGCCTATTTAACACGTTACCCAGAAGCAAAAGTACCTGAAGGTGCTTCGCCTTCTGAATATTACCGATTGCTAAAAAAAGCAATGCTTGCCTGGTCGCAAGACGAATTGGCGCATGAACTCCTTGATGAAACATGGGGTCAGTTCGAAGACAGAGTTCACAGTATGCTCACGCACCTTCAAAGTATAGATGCGAAGCGTGTTCTCGTTGTGAGTTCTGGCGGTGCAATTGCCATGATGCTCAAACACATTCTTGGCTACGATGCGGCCACCGTTGTGAATATGAATTTGCAGATCCGAAATGCCAGTTTTTCTCAATGCTTTGCCAATGCGCGAGGCGTTCACCTTAATAACTTCAACAGCGTACCTCACCTGGATGTGATTGACAGGTTACACGCCATTACCTACAGCTAAATGGGGCAGTTATGAACTTTGAATATAATGAAAAGACCCAAGCACTTTTAGAAAAACTAAAAGCGTTTATGAAAGAAGAAGTGTATCCAATTGAAAAGGAATACGTTCACGCCGTAGAAAATGGCTCTGCCAACAATGGCGAAGGCCGTTGGAAAACGCCTGAAATGATGCATACATTGAAAAAGCGTGCAAAAGAAGCGGGCCTTTGGAATCTATTTTTACCTGAAGAATATAAGCCATATGGCGCGGGCTTGACTAACGCAGAGTATGCACCACTTTGTGAAGAAATGGGCAGAGTTTTGTTTAGCTCTGAAATCTTCAACTGTAGTGCGCCAGATACCGGCAATATGGAAGTGCTGGCGAAATACGGTAACGAAAGTCAGAAAAAACAGTGGTTGGAGCCGCTTCTAAATGGAGAGATACGCTCAGCCTTTGCTATGACAGAGCCTGCAGTGGCATCAAGTGACGCGACAAATATCGAAACTTCCATTAAGCGCGATGGCGATGAATACGTTATCAACGGCCGTAAGTGGTACACCAGCGGTGCTATGAATGAAAACTGTAAAATTATGGTGGTAATGGGCAAAACTGATTTCGATGCACCTCGTCACCAGCAGCAGTCTCAAATCTTAGTTCCTATGGACACCAAGGGTGTAACTATTGTTCGCCCAATGGCTGCAATGGGCTATTACGACGAGCCTATTGGTCATGCTGAAGTCTTGTTTGAAGATGTACGTGTACCGGCAGAAAACTTACTGCTTGGTGAAGGGCGTGGTTTTGAAATTGCACAAGGGCGCTTAGGCCCGGGCCGTATTCACCATTGTATGCGCCTTATTGGCTGTGCACAGCGCGCGCTCGATATGGCCTGTGAACGAGTTGAAAGCCGAGTGGCGTTTGGCAAACCGTTGTCAAAACAGCAATCGGTTAGAGAAAGCATTGCGCAGATGCACTGTGATATTGAACAGGCGCGTCTGCTTACGTTGAAAGCGGCAGATAAGATGGATCGCTATGGCAACAAAGTATCGCGCGACCTTATCGCTGCTATCAAGATAGTTGCACCTACTATGGCCTGTAACGTTATCGACCAAGCCATTCAGATGCACGGCGCTGCAGGTACAAGCCAAGATTTCGTATTGTCTGCCATGTACGCTTATGCGCGTACTATCAAGCTGGCAGATGGCCCTGATCAGGTTCACATGATGCAGTTAGGTCGTAATCTTATTGCAGAAAAAGCAGTCGCTGAATAAGTCAGTGTTGTAAATAAACAATACAAAAAATTACGGGTAAGGAGTGAAGGTGTCTAAAGACAATGCGAAAGCCCCACATGTCATAGATTTAGCAGTGCTGAATTCGTATTTATCTTCTGCGTGCCCGAGTATTGGGCGCGTCAAAAGCGCTGAGAAATTTGAGGGTGGGCAATCGAACCCGACGTTTAAGCTTACTACGGACAACGGCGTCTACGTGTTACGCCGTCAACCTCCGGGTAAGTTACTGAAATCGGCCCATGCAGTTGACCGAGAATTTCGCGTTATCAACGCGTTGCAGGGCTCAGAAGTGCCTGTGCCCAAAGCGTACCATTTATGTGAAGATGCCAGCATAATCGGTAGCATGTTTTACATTATGGCCTATGTTGAAGGTGACATTTTCTGGAATAGCGCACTGCCTGAAATAGCATCTTCTGCTACTCGTGGTGCTATGTATGATGAAATGAACCGGGTGCTTGCAGCGCTTCACAGTGTAGATATTGAAAGCGCAGGCTTACGCGATTATGGAAAGCCTGGCAGCTACTTTGAACGTCAGCTAAGCAGGTGGACAAAGCAGTATAGAGCGTCAGAACTTGAGCATGTTGAAGAAATTGAAAGTCTTATTCAGTATCTTGAGGCCAACCTGCCAAAAGATGATGGTCAAGTCTCGTTGGTCCATGGCGATTTTCGTTTAGACAATATGATGTTTGATATGTCTGACCCTAAAAACCCAAGAGTAGTCGCGGTGCTTGATTGGGAATTATCAACGTTGGGGCATCCGTATGCCGATTTGGCTTACCAATGTATGCAGTTGCGCCTTCCCTCTGACATTGCGCACGCAGCTGGGTTAGGTGGTTTAGACAGAGAGCAGTTAGGCATTCCAAGTGAACAAGAATATATCAATGCGTATTGCGAGCGAAGAGGTATTGATGCCATTAGCAATTGGAAGTTTTACCTCGCATTTAGTTTTTTCCGTTTAGCCGCTATTTTACAAGGCGTGGTAAAACGCGCACACGATGGCAATGCGTCAAGCGAGAAGGCTATGCAATTAGGCGCAATGGTGCGACCTCTGGCGCAAATTGCGAACCAAACCATTCACCAAAGCGAATAAACGCCATATAACCTATTTAATGACAGGTCATGCTATCAATAGCGTGCTCGTCGAACAAAGCAACTGGAGACAGTATGAAAGCAATTGTATGCGAATCTTTTGGACCACTTGAAGAACTTCAATTTAAAGACGTTGCAGACCCAGAAGTAAAAAAAGGGCATGTAGTCGTAAATGTTGAAGCCGCAGGGGTGAACTTTCCAGACGGACTATTGGTGCAAGGTCTGTATCAAATGCAGCCAGACTTCCCGTTTATTCCTGGCAATGAAGTGGCAGGCACCATATCTGAAGTAGGTGAGGGCGTAAGCCATTTAAAAGAAGGGCAACGAGTTATTGCGTTGTCTAACTTAGGTGGTTACGCAGAAAAAGCGCTGATCCCTGCCACTCATGTTATGCCATTACCTGATCCCATCCATGTTAATGAAGGGGCTGCGCTAGTAACTGCGCATGCGACAGCACATCACGCGTTAAAGCAGCGCGCAAAACTACAGCCTGGCGAAACACTGGTTGTGACCGGCGCAGCGGGTGGTACTGGCTTAGCGGCAGTGCAGATAGGCAAAATCATGGGCGCTAAAGTGATTGCAGTTTGCTCAACAGAAGAAAAGCTGGCGCTTGCTAAAGAGTATGGCGCAGATGTTTTAATTAACTACAAAGAAAAAGATCTAAAAGAAACGCTGAAAGAAGTCACAGGCGGTAAAGGAGTCGATGTAGTTTATGAATGCGTGGGCGGTGACACATTCCACGCTTGTAGCCGCAGTATGGCATGGGAAGGGCGTTTACTTGTGGTCGGCTTTGCAGGCGGTGAGATCCCGAAATTCCCGGTTAATTTAGCGCTGGTAAAAGGCTATTCTGTCATGGGCGTATTTTGGGGCTCGTTTACTCAGCACGATCCAAAAGGCTTCGCGGAAAACATGCAAGAGCTTTTAACTTGGTATGTGCAAGGTAAGGTTAAGGTGGTCGTAGATGAAGCATTACCCTTAGAACAAGCAACGAAAGCCATGGCCAAGGTCATGAACCGGGAAGTGAAAGGAAAGATGGTGCTTGTGCCCTGATCCTAAAAGCCTGACAAGAAGGTAACTTAACGAAAAGCCTGAACATTTGGTGTTCAGGCCTTTTTTGTTAAAATTGCTTTATTCCATAAGCCACATTCGCGCACTTCTTCCTGGTACATAGAATTTGTGCCACTGAGTTGTAATATATTGCACATCATTACTTAACGTATCGCGGTAATTTCTATACCACCACAAATTGTCCGTAGATGTATCTACCCATATATCTTGGCCGTCTGCGCATTTATTAATACCCACAACGCCTTGATGGTCACGCTTGAAGAAAATAACGCAGTCATTATGACTTACCATTTGCATGCCACTGCCCTGAACTCCGTTATGGAATTTAACCATACCCTTGATGTCATCACGCTTGTACAAATCTACCCAACGATTATCACCACTTTCATTGTTATCTGAGTACAGTAATGGAACACCACCATCACGCCCTAGTACATAGGCATTTGCCAAATGTTCGTCGGTAGGGTCAAGTAACTGGTAGCGGAAGCCGTCGTTTAGCGGGATGTCGTGAGTAATACTAAATGTGATGGCCTTGTCGCCTGATAAAGCCTGACCGTACGCACCTGGGTCAACTAAGGCATTCATCGAACCACCGAAGCTAAATGCACTGCGTATTTGCGCGAAAAGCGGGAAGTCGTAGGCCGAGTGACCTGTTGCTGATAAATAAGGTGCAAGGAAGTTATCATACTCACTAGAGCCTGCACCGCCCGTGGTAATTATTTCTCCGAAAACATGCACGCCGTTTTTTATATTGCTGTCGAACACCGCGTTGATATGATAGTTGGTCATGTAACCATCGCTTGAATGTCAGCAGTGTCACTAAGTGGATTATCAATAACTCGATAGTCCTGTGGTTGATATCGCGCCCACCACTGGTCACCTGTCGATTTATAAGCAGGCGAAACAAGTACTTTGGTGTAACCAAGGTCCGCAATTTCCTGGGCTTTTGCGGCGACGTCGTCGTAGGTCCAGTTAAATGCGTGTAGTATAACGTCGGCATAGCTTTGATAACTTAATGTACTCAGTGCTGCGCCTATTAGAACGCCTGCCGCATGTTTCTTCATCTTCATAGTGTGTCCTATTTTATGTGGGAGCGAGATAAAAGATGAACAATCAAGATGCGCAGGGAAGGGAGTAAGGTTAGCTATTGCCACTGGGTTAGCGGCTCTTAGTTGCGCAGCACTGTTTGAATTTTTTGTTGCTACCGCAAACACAAGGTAGGTTTCTCCCGTATTTAATTTTGCCGCAGTCGTCGTGTAATACGCCGTCGTGATAACGCCACTTACCGTCTTCAACACTAAAATTCGACGTTTCGTGAAGCTGATACATGCTTTTATTCTCAAAATAGTAAGCAGTGAATTCAACAATGGCATTATTGGGCTTAGAGATGGGCTTGGAGATGGACTTTAAATTAGTCTTAGAGATTGGCTCGGCGTTGGTTTGCGCTTCGACTTTAGCGTCGGCATGTACAGTACTGTCTATCGAACTATCTTCAGTACTACTGACCAAGTTACCTACCAAGCTATCTACGGAGTTATCTACGGAGCTAGCCGCTAGAGTGGGGTGTACTTTAAGTGCGAACCATGTCGCACCTTGTGCGCTTTGCGCCAAATCCTCTACAGAAAGACCCTGCTGCTTTTCTTTGGTGTAGGTTTCAAGAATATATTGATAATGCGCTGTAGCGTAGGCTGAAAAACGGGAGCGCATAAGTTGCTCTGCAGAACTAGGGTGTTTATCACCCTTAATAAAAGGCCCGCAGCATTCGTCGAAGGATTTTGATGAGCAACAGTAGCAGCGCATAAGACAACTCGCAGTTTAAGAGTAAAACAAAGCGCTACAGTATAAGTATAAGTTGCGTGAGCCCCAACTTTTTTAGACGTAAATATTGCCGATATTCAAAGATTCCTTGGCGGTCCATGCCAGAGGGTACATGTCAGAGATTCCACGCCAAAGAGTTGTATGAAAATAGATATTTAGGTTTTGTTTACGCACCGCTACTCAGGCAAACGTAAAATGTAAGCATAAACAGGCTTTGTATTACCAAGGACCTAATGCTACGTTTTGTTCGTCATTAATGCTGTTAACACGTACATTCACTAGGCTGACAGAATAAAGCTCACACAGCTTTCTGATCATTTCACTGTCGGTTGGTTGAAGGTCTAAATCAATGTTTTCCACATACAGTGTTTTACACTGACCACCTGTAATCAGCTTACTGATCCATTCAGGCATTTTTTCTTTTTCAGGTTTTTGAATACGGATAGCGTGATCTACAGTTTTCGAAAACGACACCGTATTTGAAAGCAGATAATTCCAACCTTTGTCGTTACTTCCTTTTCCATTACCTTGTTTTTCGCTAGGAAACCCTTCTATCGGCAAAGGTAGTTGAACAACATTTGAAACCGAAGCGCGTAAAGCATTGAATCGTGAAACTGAAGATGTGTTCATAGTAAAACCCTTTATGCATTTGCCCTTAAGTTCATAAATCGAACTTCAGGAATATTGTTATTGATTGATACTGGTTTCTTATACAGCGTGTATGTGTATACAGTATTCTCAAAGGAGGACTTTGGCAAGTATTTAGTTGTACTTTTTTCACACAAATTGGTGTTTTCTCAGTAACTACATAAAAGATAATGGTTTTTTTGTGCTATCGAATTCTGAAGGAAGTATTCATACTCCGATTAAGGTAAGATGCGCGCGAATTTTAAATAGAAAACTACTGTATAAAGCTGGAGGAGCGTTGAGCGCATTAATACATTTAGGCTACTTGGGGATGTTCTTATCGGCATTTTTGGCAGCCACTATATTGCCTTTTAGTTCTGAAATCGTGCTTAGTGCTTTATACAGTAGTGGGTTGAACTGGGTGTTGTTGCTTGTTGTTGCTTCGTTGGGAAATGTACTTGGCTCGGTGGTTAATTATGCATTGGGCTTCAAGTTCGGAAAAGAAATTGCGACCGATAAGTTAAAAATGAGCGAAGCGGCGTTTAAACGTGCAAGCTACTCCTTTACAAAGTGGGGGAAGTGGAGCTTGTTTTTATGCTGGGTACCTATTATTGGCGACCCTATCACTTTAGTAGCAGGTGTACTTAGAAGCCCGTTTTGGTTTTTTATTCTCGCGGTAACGCTTAGCAAAACAGCGCGTTATGCTGCGTTGCTGTACGTGCTTGTTTAAAAGGTTTTCGACTTTAGTTTTCTCACACCACTGCGTTTTTGTCTCTCGACTTCTTTTGACTTTTCTTCTGATACCTCACATACCACTGCTTCATTCTTGGGCTCATTAATATCAGTCCAATCATCCAATACCAAACGGGCTCTTGCCAAAACGTCTTCTGCGACCAGCTGAAATGAAGTAGTGCAAGGGGCAGGATCAGGTAAATGCTGTTGTGAAGCTTCTGCCACTTTCTTCCCATATTGCGCTGGATACGCCTGAACGACGTAGCGGTGAGAGCAAAAAGAAGAAGTAACGCTGCCATGCCAACAATGATGTATGGCCTGCTTACTATCTCGCTAGCCACTAGTGCCATATCAAGCTGGATTTCAAACACAATGTATGTGAGCAGGTGTGCAAAGGCGTACACAAAGGTGTATACGCCAATCATACGTCTGAATTGCATCGGTTCTGGGCTTGGTAGCCATTTAGCAAGTGGGCTAAGAGTTAGCGTTAGTAAAAGAAAGTGAATTGCCCAGGTTCCAGTCTCATTGATGAGCGTGTTTACAGGGTCTGGACCAAGCTGATCGGTTACCCCTGCAAAAAACAACCAGGCGATATAGCCCAATGCGAAAAGGTGAATAAGACCTTTTAGGCTGCGGCGTTGCCAAACAGAGAGTCGAAATGGTTTTTTTCTTAACGGCATTAAATGAACAACTTAATAATAATGTTTAATAGCTTCGGTCATGAGATATTGGTTAGAAGGGCTAGCTATTTACTCGTCGCCCTATAAAACGTACCAGCTAGTAATAACGGGATAAGTCCATATCTTTGTATAGCGGCGCGACTTCGCTGTAACCGTTGAACATTTGGGTGTCGATGCGATTTCTGGCGAGTAGCCCACCTGTGGTTATTCTACGCTCGCTGGCCTGGCTCCACCTTGGGTGCGACACGTTTGGATTCACGTTGGCGTAAAAGCCATACTCGTTGGCGGCCAGTCGATTCCATGTGGTAGGCGGTTTCTTATCGGTAAGGCGAATTCTCACAATAGACTTAATGCTCTTAAAACCATACTTCCACGGTACAACAAGCCTGATAGGCGCACCGTTTTGAGGTGGCAAGGTCTTCCCGTAAAGACCAACCGACATGAGCGTTAACGGGTGCATGGCTTCGTCAAGACGCAAACCCTCTACGTAAGGGTAATCAATACCACCACCGGTAAAGCGGCTTCGTTGACCGGGCATTTGCTCAGGGTCGTATAGGGTTTCAAACGCCACATACTTGGCTGACATTAATGGCTCGGCTTGTTTTAACAACGCCCCCAACTCAAACCCAATCCAAGGCACCACCATCGACCATGCTTCCACACAGCGCAAGCGGTAAATGCGTTCTTCAAGGGGAAAACGCTTTGTTAAGGCATCGTGATCAAGCTCAATGGGGTTTTTAACCATCCCGTCAACTTTTAACGTCCATGGATTAGTTTGAAATTCAGTCGCATTTTTGGCTGGTGCACCTTTAGATGTGCCAAACTCATAGAAGTTGTTGTAGCTGGTCACTTTATCTTCAGGCGTTCGGGTTTCCGTTATTTGAAACTTAGGGGGCTGACTAAACTCCAGCGCCTTTCCCTTAAACGCTGCCTTCTCTTCTTCATCTTCCCAAAACCAACCGGCAGCGCCTGCCGACTTCGCCAACAGCGTAGACGCTCCCACAAAGCCCATAGATTTGAGCAATGAACGGCGATTCATATAAACGCCTTCATTGGTTACGTCGTTATCAGTTAATTTTACTGAGGGTTTAAATGGTTTTGGCATTACGTCACCTAAATTATGATAAGACTATGAGAAATGGTCGTCACTTCGCCCAGTACATTTAGCTACGTTAATGTAACGAGTAAGTTCAACATAATAAAAAAGACCGAGAGTACGGTCTTTTCATTTCAATTAATTTGGAAAAACAAAACAATCTACATATGCAGACTATCTTGAATACCGCCTTGTTTAGGTGAAAAGATATTACTGTATAGGCGAGATGCGAATTCATCGGTCATACCCGATATATAGTCGGCGAGAACGCGCATACCATTGCCGCTCTCACAGGCCTTACGCCAGCGAACTTGGGTGTTTTCGGGAAGTAAGCGGTCAGGATCTGATGCAAAGGCTTCAAAAAGCTCCATAACCACCAGCTGTCCTTTGTATTCAAGAAGCTGCACATCGGGGCGGCGTATTACTTTGTTAAACACAAAGCGTTTGAAAAGCTCCAAGGCTTGTGCAAAATGTTCAGGCATTACGGCGTTGAACGCCAGTAACGGGTGAGCGAAACCCTCAACGCCTTTTATTTCAATAGCTGTAATAAAGCTATTTACCAGCGCGCCTATGGCATTTTTCCTTTCGTGATGTGCAGCGCTAAATAGCTTATTGGTTAGCACTTCTATATTGTCTGACAGCCACGGTACATCTAGCGCTTTTAGCGGGGTGGTTACATCCTCGACAAAATGATGCTTGTCGACCATATCCATTACAATGGCATCTTCTAAGTCGTGAATGCCATAGGCGATATCGTCAGACAGTTCCATAATTGAGCAGTCGAACGATTTAAATTGCGTTTTACTGTGTGCATTCAGTTTTGCAGTAAACTGCATAAACCCATCTTTATCTTCATTGCTAAATGGCGCAAGTAGCCAGTCGAATAGGGGCTCATCGCAGCGAAACAGACCTTTTGGCGGATGCCAGTCGTGGGCCTTTACCTGACGAAGTGAAACAGGGCGCTCTGGCGTAGGTCCTTTACTATGAAGGGCATCGATAAAGTTTGGATATTTAACCAAGCCTAACACGCTTCTTCTGCATAAATTCATGCCGTGTTCGGCGGTATAGGGCTCTAACTGAGTGATGATCCTAAAAGTTTGTCCGTTTCCTTCAAACCCGCCGTATTGGTGCATCATGTAATTAAGCGCAATTTCACCACCATGGCCGAATGGGGGATGACCAATATCGTGAGCCAAGCAGAGGGTTTCGATTAACGTAGGATCAAGCGCTAACGTCGTGGCGATATCTGGAAATTTCACCCAAAGTTGGGCAGTAATACCGGTGCCAATTTGGGCGGCTTCTAGAGAGTGGGTTAATCGAGTGCGATAGAAGTCGCTCAGCCCCACACCGAGCACTTGCGTTTTTGCCTGTAATCTACGAAAGGCGGCGCTATGAAGAACGCGTGCTTTATCACGTTGATACGGATTGCGGTGATCGCCGTCTCTTGTTTCACTGCGGGGTAAACGACGCTCGTGTAATGCTAATTCCCAATCGCTTGTTGCCAAAAAAACCTCGCTGCCTTGCTATGTATGCTACTTCTATTCGTCAGTATAGTGATTTATGGGCTGTTAGCCGCCTCGCTCACATATCGTCTTGCGTAATTTCATCAAGACTTAAAGAAAAGCTTGGTACGTAACGCGTTAAGAAGTAGTCCACCTCTTCAGAATGATATTCTTTAAGGGTTTTATCTAATCTTTTCTTAGCCAGCTTAAACTCTTGGTTACCAGCAGCTAATTCTTCAAGCGTTTTTAGGTAAGCGCAAAGTACGTCTGCTGCTTTCACAATAAAAGCTTCTTCTTCACTATGGTAGTGATGATCAATAAGCGCCGCATAGTCTTCTCGAAATGCCTCTGGTGCCATTTCAATTAGCTTGTTCTCTGCAATTTTTTCGATCTTTTTATATTCTTCTTTAATCGCAGGGTTAAAGTATTTCACTGGGGTAGGGAGGTCTCCGGTGAGTACCTCCGACACGTCGTGAAATATTGCCATGGTAGCAATACGATCAGGGTTTAGTGTGCCGCCAAAAAACTTATTTTTTATTAAAGCAAGTGCGTGGGCAACCATGGCCACCTGCAAACTGTGCTCCTGCACATTTTCTGTGCGCACGTTGTGCATTAGCGGCCAGCGATTAATAAGCTTTAAGCGCGCCAGGTGCGCAAAAAAGTGACTTTTATCAGACACATTACGCCCCTTGCTTATACGTTCTAAAGAAGTTGCCAATACGATGCAGAGCAGGCACCAATACATCGCTGTGCGGTAAAAATACTAATCTGAAATACGTGCCTTCAGTAAGGTTAAACGCGCGACCATGTACCAGCAGAATTTTTTCAGAGCTTAATAAGTCCAGCACCATTTGTTCGTCGTTTTGAATGTTGAATTTCTTCTCATCCACTTTAGCGAAACAATACATGGCACCTTTAGGTTTAACGCACGAAATACCGTCAATGCCGTTTAGCATATCTGTAGTCACGTCGCGCTGAATGCGAAGACGCCCGTTTTCTTTCACCAAGTCGTCAATGCTTTGATAGCCGCCTAACGCAGTTTGAATAGCACTTTGACACGGTACGTTAGCGCACATCCGCATGGAAGACAGAATATTAAGCCCTTCAATATAGTCAGACGCTAATCGCTTATTGCCGCTGACTACAAGCCAGCCAGAGCGAAAGCCCGCCACACGGTAGTTTTTGCTTAAACCGCCAAAGGTAACAAAAAAAACATCGTCAGCCAGTGAAGCGATACTGGTGTGCTTTGCTTCATCGTAAAGGATTTTGTCGTAAATCTCGTCGCTAAATACAACAAGTCCGTGTTCGCGGGCGACTTCAACTACTTCTTGCAACAGGGCTTTGTCGTAAACTGCACCGGTAGGGTTGTTAGGGTTGATCAGTACAATCGCGCGAGTTTTACTGGTGATTTTACTTTTTATGTCGTCAATATCTGGAAACCAGCCTGCTTGCTCGTCGCAGCGATAATGAACGGGTGAACCTGACGAGAGGCTAACTGCTGCTGTCCAAAGCGGGTAGTCAGGGCTTGGAATAAGCACTTCATCGCCATGATTAAGTAGCGCCTGCATTGCCATCATAATTAACTCAGATACGCCGTTACCAATATAAACGTCGTCTACACGGATGTCTTTAATGTTGCGCTGCTGGTAGTACTGCATCACGGCCACACGGGCAGCATAAATTCCTGTCGAGTCTGAATATCCTTGAGACGTAGGCAGGTTATGAATAACGTCTTTTACGATATCGTCAGGGGCTTCAAATCCAAATGGGGCAGGGTTACCGATATTCAGCTTTAATATGCGGTGTCCTTCGTCTTCCATTTTGCGTGCTTGCGCAGCGATTGGGCCTCTAATGTCGTAACAAACGTTATCTAATTTATGTGAGCGAGATACAGTTTTCATGGTCTATCTGGTTGATTTACATACCCTGAGATTATCGCAATACACAGCCATATGCGATGGCCTTTTTGCAGTATTTCTGCTTTAAGCACTACTTTTTTCACCAAGTGGCTATTTATTGACCATATAATGAGATGAATGATCCGCTTGTCACTTAAGTATAAATTTCATGTTAATAACTTGTGAACTTTTCATTCAGCGCCTATCGTAGTAGTAAGGCGTGTATAAAAAACGCGTTAGTAACAAACAGGCTAACAAGCAGAGGTGATAAGAATATGTCGCACCATTTCAAAGAAACACCAGAGAATGCAATCACGCAAAGTGGTATAGCACGCGTTATTCCCTGTAAAGAATTAGACGTTGGCGACCCTATAAAATGGTTGTCATTGGCATTACGAGACGCTATGCGCGCACCAGGTCTCACATTGTTTTATGGCGTTCTTTTCACGGTTATTCCGTGGTTCATTATGTACTTGGTTGAAATGACAGGTTGGCACTTAGTTATTTTACCCGCCATTGTTTGCTTTATGTTGGTAGGTCCATTTCTGGCTGCTGGTCTTTATGATGTGAGCTGGGAAATGGAGAAAGGCCATAAGCCCACGTTACGCCATTCTTTACGCGCAATGCGCAGAAATGCGTTTAACGAGTGGGGCTTTGCCATTTTACTTATGGTGATGATGATATTCTGGTTGCGAGTTGCATCGCTAATCCATGCACTTTATCCGCCTTACATAGAAAACGATTTAGAAAGCTTATTACCGTTTTTAGCGCTAGGCACAATTGTCGGTGCGGGTTTTACATTGGCTATGCTTTTTATTACGGCGTTTACCCAACCAATTTTGATGGAACGCAAAGTAGACCTTGCCACCGCAGTATTAACCAGTGTTAACGCAGTGTGGCTTAATAAGGTGCCCATGCTTATTTGGGGCGCGATCATCTTTACCACCGTTGCGATTGGTTACGTAACCGGGTTTATTGGTTTTATCGTGTTAATGCCCATTATCGGCTACGCGTCATGGCATGCTTATATTGATGCCATTGAAACTAAGCGCGAACGCAAATATGAGTAATCGCCCACGTTTTCTGTAATTTAATTACGGAAATGGTGAGGTTTTCTGTACATTAGATGCGCTTTACCATTAAATATTTTGTTAAAATTACAGTTTTAAGGCCCCAAAAGGGGCCTTTTTATACTTAAGTCTTATATTTCTTTCTTCCTACAAGTTCCATCGCTAGATATATTAGTAATATGTAATCTAAATTAATCTCAATAAAACAGTGATTTAGCCTAGTAACAATGGTGTAACAAACTGATTTACCACACATTTACCCCCATTACACAATCATTCAACAGAAAAGTTTTAATTCTTGATGCATAAATAAAGGGCGTTGAGCGAATTGTTGATTGTTCAGCTTTGTTCAACCAAAAACTAAGAGTTTGCCACAAACTTGATTAAAGCCTTTATCTACACATTGAGGAATTAAACATGAAACCAGTTAAATCGAAACTAGCCAACGCGGTAAAAGTTCTAGCTGTAACTGCAAGCGTAGCATTTAGCGTTAACGCAACTGCCGCAGCACCACAAAAAGACATACGCTTTGTAGGCGAAACCCAATTCGCAGGGTTTTGTAAAGCAGTGATAAATGATGACGTTAGAGTACTTCGCTCTAGTCTTTCACGTAACGTAGGACGCATTGGTGCTAGTCAGCGTGAAGTGTTGCGTATGGTAACGTCTGAAGAAGGGTTGACGTGCAATGGCAGTAGCCTAATTGAGTTTTCAGTTGAGCGTCACGCTGATGCCGTACATGAATACTTAACGTCGCGTAGCTAAGGCGTTGATTGCGGTTACGATAAATCCAGAAAAAGCGGGCTAGCTTGCACTCGTCGTCAATCACGTTGACGTAAATGGTGAAAACTAGACCCGCTTTTTGTCTTATTTTTTGCTTTAAAATGCGCCTTAATTAGCGATTTTAATATACGTGGCTACACGCGCTTTACTGGTTTTAAACAAACGTTGCGTTTTAAACCTAAGCTTTAGTAGCAACACGTAAGCAAGTGGTACTAAGAACAAGCTGGTTAGTGTTGAGAACACCAGCCCACCAATGATTGCAATGGCCATTGGTGAATAGGGAGGACCGTCGCCACCAATTCGAGTACTCCCCATCGCAAGTGGAATAAGCCCTAAAACCGTTGTGGCTACTGTCATCAGAATAGGCCTGATACGTGTCATACATCCTTCAATCACTGCGTAATACAGCGACAGACCTTCATTGATGAGCTGATTAATTCTGTCTACCAATACGATGCCATTGTTAACCACAATACCCATTAGGATCAGCATGCCAATCATCCCCATGATAGACATAGATGTACCTGTAACCATAAATGCCCAAAAAACACCTGTGAACGAAAACAGTAGTGACGTAATTACAGATGTTGGAAGAATTAGCGATTCAAACAGCGCGGCCATCACAACATAAATCATGCAAAGCGCGAGTAGCATATTCATTTGCATTACGGCATTGGCTTCATCCTGTCGAGAGAAGCTACCGTCTAGCGTCCACTTGTAGCCTGTCGGCAATTCGATATTAGCTAATGCTTTTTCTATGCGTTCACGAGCTTGTTCGGTGGTGGTTTCACCCTCTAAGTTTGCACCAATGGCTAGCGCTGTTTGACGATAGTTGCGGTTAATTTGCGAAAGCTGTGGCACCACAGAGAAATCTGCAATCATGTTCAGCGTTACCGATTGACCCTGCGTAAACCCAATATTGATGTTCTTAAGTTCGCTTAGCGAGGCTCGAATATCGCTGCCAAACTTAAGCTGCACCGCCACTTCTCCGGCGTCACCATAACGGAATGTACGTAAATTACTGCCTCGAAGTGCCGTAGAGATAAGTTTAGCCACATCGTTTACTTGTATGCCAAAGCGGTTTGCTTTCTCTCTGTCTATGCGTATTTGAACCTCATCGCGGGTAGATCCCGTGTCGGCTTTTACATCTTCCAGCCCTTCTATAGTGGAAAGAATAGGAATGATCTGCTCTGAAATAGTGAGCAAGGTTTCTGAAGACTCGCCCAACAGCGTTACTCTTACGCCACCACCGTTGCCGCTATCCCACTGGAAAGAGGGGCGAGCACGCACGAATGAAGGCATGTTTTCACGAATATCCTCTTTAATTTTTCCTACACTGACGGGGAGTTCGTCATTAAGCGTAATACCGCTAACAGCATGGCCGGCAGTAAAATAGGTATACACCTGTTTAATATGAAAACGTTCTTGGTTTTCATAAAGATATGCTTCCAATTTATTTACGGTTTTTTCCACTTCATCCAAGGTGAAGTTTTGCGTCACATGGTAATTAAGCCAAATGCGCTCTTGATTGTCGTTACCCTCATCGTCAGACGTAACCACCTGCATAGGCACAAAGGTCGACGCCAGGATAAATAACGCGATAACGCAGGTTACGCCCTGGTGTTTCAACATCCAGTTAAGCGCACGACCATAGCCTTTTATGTAGGACGGTGTTTGAGGCGTTTTTACAACAGGTATCTTTACCTTAGTTGTCAGCAAGGGAATAAGTGTTTTAGCAATGAAAAGCGACGCGAACAGGGATATACAGATAGCCACAGCAACGTGCTCTAGGAAAATAGTCACGTCTATTTTTACCCCAATAATATTAGGTAAAAACACTATTGCCGTGGTTGCAGTTCCGGCAATGACTGCAAGACTGACTTTGTTTACACCAATCTGGGTGGCTCGCTTAATGTTTCCCTCTTGTTGGCGTTCTTGAAATACGCTTTCAGTGATCACAACAGCGTTGTCTACCAGCATGCCTACCGCTAGCATGAGGCCCATTAACGATAAGATGTTGAGTGTATAACCCAAAAGGTACATCACACCTAAGGTAATACAAATCGAGAATGGTACAGAAAGCACCACGATTAAGGTAGTGGTGAGCTGGCGCAAGAACAAATACAGCACAATAACTGAAAGTAACGCACCTAAAAGACCAGCGTTTAGCAAATCGCTCAGCGACGAAGTCACGCTTTTCGCGGTGTCGTCCATTACAAATAAACTAATGCCTGTAAACTCAGGATCTTCCTTGGCTTTTTCGATAACCTTCATTACCGCGTCGGAAACTTCTACAAGATTGCTGCCCGATTCGCGAAATACGTTAAAGCCTACCGCGAAGGTGCGATCTAAATGACGTCCTTCGTTGCGTTGAGGAAGCTCGTAAGTCACGCTGGCTATATCAGACAAGCGAACGCTGCGGGTAACCCACATATTTTTAAAATCGTTTACATCGGTAAATTCGCCAGTTGGGTTAACCAGAATTTTTTCACCGTTATTGTACATGTAGCCCGCGGTTAGCGAGAAGTTTGCGTTTTGAAGCTGCTGCTCTAAGCGTGTACCGTCTATTTGGTAGGCCGCCATTTTCTTAGGATCTAAGCGAATAGTAATTTGACGCTTCATGGTGCCGTATAGCTCAACTTTCGATACACCCGGAACGCGCTCTAGCGGTCGCTTAAGGTTGCGTTCAAGCAAGTCGTAAGCATTCGATAAGTCGCGGTCGCTCGATACGCGCAGCTGGAATATAGGCATATCGTTGGTGTTAAATTTATACACCATGATCCGCTCTATATCGTCAGGAAGCTCGTGGCGAATAGCGTCAATCTTTTCCCGCGCTTCAATACTTTTGGCTTTAAGGTTTTCATCCCAGTCGAACTCTACAATGACCTCAGCCATATTGTCGTACGACCGCGCCCTTAATCGCTTTATCCCCGACATGGTAGCAACAGCTTCTTCAACCGGACGGGTTATCATCGTTTCAATCTCAACAGGCGTTGCATCAGGGTAGGGGATCTGCACTACCATTTCTGGAATATCAATCCCAGGGAATTTTTCAAGGGGTAATAAGCGGCCAGATACAATACCGAACAGCAACATAGACAAAAACAGCATTCCGATGGTAACGGGCTTATTTAACGCAAAGCGTGCAAGTCCAGCGCCTATACCTGCAATTTTTGAAAGGTACGGCTGTGAAGCTATGTCTGTCTCGCGTTGACTCGGGTCACGTGTTTGGCGCTTGTCAGTATTGGTTTCAGAACTGTTATTAGCGTCGTGAGAAGGTGTACTCATAATACACCTCCTTTCGACATTGCTCCTTCGTCACTAAAGCCCGCATTAGTGTTAACAGACGTTTTCTGCGCAACGTTTTTCTTCACGTCGAACAGGCTGTAAAGCACTGGCAGTAAAATGAGGGTGAGCAAGCTTGCAAACAGAAGGCCGTAAATAACAGTGATGGCCATTGGCGTGCGAATTTCAGCACCTTCACCAAAACCAAACGCCATAGGCAATAGACCCAACACCGTAGTAAGTGTAGTCATCACAATAGGGCGCAGGCGGGTCTTTGCAGCATCTAGAATAGCGGTGTCTTTATCTACTCCTTGACGGCGTAACTGATTTATACGGTCAACTAATACAATAGCGTTGTTTACTACAATACCGCACAGCATAATCAAACCGATAAATACCACCACGTTTAGCGGCGTATTGGTAAGCCACAATCCATACACAGAACCCGCGCCAGCTAGCGGCACTGCGAATAAAATAAGCAGAGGATGCAGCAGCGACTCAAACTGAGACGCCATAACCAAATACACTATAAACACGGCAAGTGCCAGAGCAAACTGTAGCGAACGGAAGCTGCTTTGCATGTCTTCACTTTGTCCAGTTACTGTTGCACTTAAAGATAGAGGAAGTTGGGTTTCATCAATGACTTTATTAGCAACGGCAACCGCTTCATCAAGCTTACCTTTGGCTAAATTCGCAGATACCAGCGCTACACGCTGCTGTCCAACGCGGGTGATCTCGCTAGGACCTAAACTCATGTATACGTCTGCAACGGCACTTAATGGAATAGGTTGTGCAGAGCCTGGATTAACAACAATGGCACGCACGCTGGCGATGTCATCTCGCTGGTTTTCTTGGGTTCTTACCAGCACATCTACCTTTCTGTCTTCAACACTATACTGTGTAGCGACACGGCCACCTACTTTGGCCGCAATAAGCTGAGAAACGGTTGATGCATCAAGCTCAAGGCGAGCAAGTTTGGCGTGATGGAAGGCTATTTTAAGCTCTGGGTTTCCGTCACGAATGCTGGTCGTTACGTCTGCAAAATTATTAAAACTGGCTAGCTTGGTCGCAATGGCGTCGCCATACTGCTGTAATTGATTGAGGTCGTAACCCGCAATTTCAATTTGAATAGGCGATGCAAAGCTAAATAGCTCAGGCTCTGAAAACGTTGCCTGAACCTGAGGTTTAAAGGCTAGATGATCGCGAAGGGCACGCTTTACCGCGTCCATATCGGAAGCTGTCGCCGTAGGCTGCATGACAATGTTTAAGCGGCCCCAATGATCGCCACCCTGATTAGGCGCGGCGCTTATAAGGCTACCCGTACCAGACATGGCATAGGTGCGAAGCACCTTGGTTTCGCCGCCATCATTGTTATTTACTGCAACCGCAGCAAGCTCGCTGATAATAGCGTCGGTACGCGCTAGTGGCGAGCCCGCAGGGAGGGTCACTTCTACCGAGAACTCGCCTTGAGATAGGGTTGGGATAAGTTCCATGCCTAGTTTTGGTACAAGCATTATCGCGCCAGCAGCAAGAGCAAAGGCAGTAGCTAACACCAGCGCTTTGGCTTTAAGACTTACGCGCAGCAGTTTTTCATAAGCAGAAGCGAGAAGGTCAAACCCTTTGTTAAATACCCAGATAAGTGGTTTAAAGGCAACGCTTAATAATTTTCTGACGATATGCCATGCGCCTATCACCAAGGTAACCAAGGCTGCAGGTAAAAATACAAAGATAAGTCTGAATACCCAACGAACTGGCAGGGTAACGTAATACATAACTTTGCCCAATGTTGACGTAGGAGGGGTAGGCGCTGGTGTAGTGAACACCTCTTCGTGATCGAGCTGTTGCTTTTTCTTCTTATGTGCCATCGCAGGGATAAGTGTGATGGCAACAACAAGCGATGCTGCCAAAGCGAACGACACGGTTAACGCTTGATCTTTAAACAGCTGACCTGCAATACCTTCTACAAATATTAGCGGCACAAACACGGCCATAGTGGTCAGTGTCGAAGCCACAATTGCGCCAGAGACTTCTTTTGTGCCTTCACTGGCGGCAGATGCCTCAGTGTCTGTGGCTTCTGCCGTCGTTTTTTCATTAGCTGTAGCGTTATCACTCCCAGCCACTTTTAATTTTTTATGGCGATCGATATTTTCAAGCACAACAATGCTGTTATCTACTAATAATCCAACAGCAAGCGCGATACCACCTAAGCTCATCATGTTTAAGCTTATATCGTTGGCATACATTAGATTAAAGGTAGCAATTACTGATACCGGAATAGAAACTGAGATAATAACGGTAGCCCAGAAGTCTTTAAGAAAAAGATACAGCACTAACATGGCTAAAATACCGCCCATCACTGCCGCTGATTTTACGTTATCTATAGCTTGCTTAATGAACACGCTTTGGTCATAAATTTCGCTAAGCGTGTAGTTTGAAGGCAAGTTGTTGTTGACCTCATTTAACCGGCTAGCCACTTTTTGCGCAACGTTAACCGCATTAGCATCGCCTTCTTTATAAATGGCAATTTCAATGCCTTCATTGCCGTTAAAGCGCGTTACCACATCACGATCTTTATAAGCACTCTCAACCGTTGCCACGTCTTTAAGTTGAATGTTTCTGCCTTCAAAACGCCCAATGAAAAGGTTTTCGATATCGCTCAGTGCTTCAAACTGATTCAGGGTTCTGACCAAAAACGCCTGGGCTGCGTTATCAATTCGACCGCCGGCCGCGTTAATGTTTTCGGCACTGACCCGGTCAATAATTCGGGTAATGGGAATAGACAGCTGACTGGCTTTCTGCTGGTCGATAAGAATGTGTATTTCGTTTTCTAAACCACCGCCAACGCGTACAGCTGCCACACCCTCTACCGACTCTAAAGCTCGTTTTACCTGCTGTTCGGCATATAAACGTAATCGCTTCATTTGCGCTACGCTTAAACTTGACGTATCGCTTTGTGCCGTCAGCCCCAGTTTAATTACCGGGTCTAGACTTGGGTTAAAACGAAGGAGTCTTGGTTTTTCTATATCAAGGGGAAGTTGTAATACATCAAGTTTCTCGCGCACTTCTAAGCTCGCGAAATCCATATCAGTACCCCATGCAAATGAAAGCACTACGTCAGACTGGCCTGCACGCGATGTGGACGTGACTTTACGTACGCCTTTTACTACGCCAATGGCTTCTTCAATGGGCTTTGAAACCAGTTGTTCGACTTCGCCTGGCGCTGCACCGTCGTAGTCAGTACGAATGGTGAGAGTAGGGTAAGATAAGTCAGGCAGTAGGTTAACCGACAGTCTGCCTAATGACACCATACCAAATAGCAATACCGCAAAAGTGAACATACTAACGGCAACAGGGCGTTTTACAGCAATATCTACAATACGCATTGTGTGAGTTCCTTGTTGGGCCGAATTAGCTATTAACTACTTCAACAGGGGCGCTGTCTTTCAAGTTTTGGTGGCCTGCGGTAACCACTTCTTCATTACCGTTTAAACCATTAATAACTTCAACGACTTCGTTGTTTTCAAAACCTGTAGAAATATCAACTTTTTTAACTTTGCCGTTGTCGACAACGAATACACTATGATTATTATCGATGGTAACTAGCGCTCTACGAGGCAACAACGTGGCGTTAGCATGGGTTGCGTACTCAAGTGACACATCGGTAAACATGCCGGCTTTAAGTTTGTTATCTTCGTTAGGTACTTTTAAGGTTACTTTGAACGTGCCGGTGGTCGCATCGATGACCGGGCTTATACGTTCAACACTCGCGGTGATACTTCTGTCGCCTAAAGCCGCCACGGTAAGCATTGCACCTTGTCCAATCACTACGTTAGGTAGCTCATTTTCAGGCAGATACACAATGCCTTGAAGATTACGTTGCTGAACGATATGGAACATTCTCTCCCGTTGGAACGATTCAGTCAGGTTACCTACTTTTGCGTTTCGCTCTGCAATGTATCCATCAATTGGGGCTGTGATAGTGGCTTCTTTCAAATCAAGTTCAGCCAAGCGTACAGATGCTTTTGCTGATTCAAATTGCGAAGTGAGCTTGTCGTAAGTGTCATCGCTGATAAGCTTTTTAGAATAGACTTTGTTGACCTTTTCTAGTTCGCTTTCAATGCCAGCTAAATCAGCCAAAGCTTTTGATAAGTTCAGCTCGTAGCGGCGTTTATCAAGCTGTGCCAGTACCTGGCCTTTTTCAACATAATCACCTTCTTCTACAAAAATTTCTTCGATAATTCCAGATGCTCGCGCAACCACAAATGCTTCTTCACGGGCTTCTAAAATAGCGGTTGTATCGTAAGTGGACGTAATGTCGCCAGTAACAATGGTTTGGGTTTCAACGGGAATAGCAAAAACGGTTTCTTCAACTTCGGTGGCGTTGGCTTGGTTGTTAATGGCATCAGCATCAGAACATGCTGTCATCGAGAGAGAGAGGGCAACAATACCGCTTCCAACAAGTAATTTGAGTGATGTTGGCGAAAACGGATATAAAGAATGTGATGGTGAAAAAGAGGTGTTGCTGTGCGTTGTAGTTTCCATGGTCAATAACCCTAACGTAATTGTCGTTATATAATAATGACCATATACAGCAGCTAATATGCCAAAGATGTTAACTAATGTTAATTGTTAATTATTTCAATGATTTACGAGTGTAACAAACAGTTTCAACGAAAAAGCCAACCCAAGTGGTTGGCCTTTTCTACTAATGCTTAGCGAGAATCGCTAAAAAGAGGCTGGTTCTACTATAGTTTATTAAACCAAAGTATAGCTTGTAGTGATCTCAACATTACCCGTTAGCATTAGCATGACGGAACAGTATTTTTCTGCAGAAAGCTGCACAGCGCGAGCAAGGGCCTTTTCACTAATGCCTTCACCTGACACTGTGTAATGCGCGTGAATTTTAGTAAATACACGAGGCGGCTCTTCAGCGCGTTCAGCTTCTAATTCACAGTTACAGGCTTCAATGTTAAAGCGCCCTTTTTTAAGAATATCTACAACGTCAATACTTGAACATGCACCAACTGCCAACAGCACTGACTCCATTGGAGATACGGCCTTTCCGCTGCCGTCCATCACCGTTTTGTAACCGCTGTCTGTAGTTCCTGTAAAAGTTAAATCTTGATCCCAAGAAACACGTGCTTTCATTGTTTGTCCTAATGTCATAAAAATAAAAAGGAAGCTGCAAGACAGGCCAGTTTAGCGCTTCAATACAGCTGTGACATGTGCGTTTATTTGTTAAGGCGAACTGCATCTGGGCTAAGCGTGATTTTCTTTTGCTTATATAACGCCCCTAACGCTTTTTTATACGCGGCTTTACTCACGTTAAAATGAGAGTAAATGGCTTCTGGCGCACTCTTATCTGTTAGCGTAGAAATCCCACCGTGGGCTTCTAAGTCATCCAAAATGGCTTGTTGAAGTGCATCACGGCCACCTTTGTCTACGCGCTGAAGGGCTACGTCCACTTTGCCGTCGTCACGAATTGTTTTAATTACCCCTTCAGTAGCTTGCCCGACTTTAAGTGGCTTAAAGGCATCGCTATGGAAAATAAGACCTAAGCTTTTTTCATTGATAACTACCTTAAAACCTAAATCAGTTTTGGCATAAACCAAGCATTGCACTGTGTCGCCCTCGTTGAGATAGGCACTACTTTCCTTTAGAAAATAGTGAAGCTTGGTAGCACCTAAAATACGCTGGGTTTTATCATCAAAAAAGGTGTGAACAACATAGTACATACCTGGATTAACAGGTTGGGCTTGGTAGTCGTTGGGCATTAAAAGGTCGTTGTCTAAACCCCAGTCGAAAAATGCACCAAAGTTAGTGGCAGATACCGCTTTAAGTACCTTAGTTTCGCCAACTTGAATCAAAGGTTTCTTCATGGTGGCATAGAGATCGCCGCGCTGATCTGTGGCTACAAATACGTCTATCTGTTGTCCTTCTGCGAGGGAAGTTTCTACTTCGTCAATCGCAAGCGTAACAGTTTGCAGCTCTTCAGCATCATCTATTTCTATTACGCTGTCGTTTTCGTCGTTGTTTTCGACAAGTGGCGCTAAAGCGTAGCCAAAAGGGTATTGGGCTACCACGCGTAATGTATTAATTTTTCCAATATTTATCATCAGCACTGACTTTTTAAAAAGAACAGGTAACATGATACTGGAATGAACGTAAGAGCTAAACCATTATGAAGTTAAATTGCGATTTAGGTGAGAGTTTTGGCGCATGGTCTATGCCGGTGGAATCGGCCATTATGGCAGAAATTGATCAGGCCAACATTGCGTGTGGTTTTCACGCTGGTGACCCATTAGTGATGAAGCAGGCTATTCGGTTAGCCAAACAACATGACGTGGTCATAGGTGCCCATCCAGCCTATCCAGACTTACAGGGATTTGGTCGCAGAAGTATGGCGATTGCCGCTGATGAACTCAGCGCTATGATTCAATATCAAGTAAGTGCATTGAGTGGAATGGCAAAGGTTTGTGGGGCCAACGTGAGCTATGTGAAACCTCATGGCGCCCTTTACAATGACATGATGAAAGATACAGCTGTCATGCGCACAGTAATGCAAAGCATAGCCGAAATAAATATGCAGTCGTTAAATTCGCCCCTCGCACTAATGGTACAGGCTACGTCGCAAAATGCAGCGATTAAAGACGCTGCGCAAGAGTGGGAGCTGCCGTTGTATTTTGAAGCATTTTCAGACAGGCGTTATACCGATGAAGGTTTACTGCAATCTCGCTTGATCGAAGGTGCCGTGTTAAGCGAGAGCGACGCATTGCTCCAAGCTAAACAACTTATATCATCGGGAACAGTAACGACAGCCTCAGGCGCAACACTTGCAATAGAAGCGGATTCTCTGTGTGTACATGGCGATACCAAAGGGGCGGTGAGTATTGCAAAGAAAATCAGAACATTTCTATAAACCTGCCTCATAAAAAACACATTTTACAAGAACAATACAAGAGGCTGTTACCCATTGTTGTGCTGAGAGTGGTATATCTAAATCTAAGTACTCAGAACCAAGCACTGACAGCCGTTTAAATAACAAGGACAGTAGATGCAAGCTTTCGGTCGCATTAAGCGAATAGTTACAGCAAGTGCAGACGCCATTATTTTGTACTTTGATGGCGCAAACCTGGACGACGCGAATAATGCCTGTCATCACATGCTGGCAGCGATAGATAGCAAAAAGGGAAGCGATTCGTGGGCTTGGCTGCGTGAGTGTGTGCCTTCCTATGACAGCCTGTTGATTATTTTTGATATGGCATTAATTGATAGCCACGGTGTATACCGTGCCATAAGTAATCTAAGCGCTGAAGACATGAGCCTGCAATCATTCTCTTTGCAAGCAAAAGAGAATGAAAGTAGCGCCGTGATTGAAATTCCTGTTTGGTACGGTGCGCCTAATGCAAGTGATTTAAGTGTAGTGAGTAAGAAAACGTCACTGTCTATTGAAGAGATTATCGAATTGCACACTAGCACGACTTATAAAGTATACGCAGTGGGTTTTTCTCCGGGCTTTGCCTACATGGGGGATATTCCAGAAGCGCTCAAATGTGCGCGACTAGGCACACCGCGCAAACGCGTACCCAAAGGTGCGGTTGCAATCGCTGATAGGCAAACTGCCGTTTATCCCAGTGAATCACCAGGAGGCTGGAACCTATTGGGACTTACGGCATTTGACATGCTCATTCACAGCGAAGAGCAAAGTGAAGCGCGGTTAAAAGCAGGTGATGTCGTTAAGTTCGTTTCGGTTACTGAACAGGAATATAGAGCAGGATTGCAGGTTGAACGATGAAAATTGAAGTACTCAATAAGGGACTGTATAGCCTTATTATTGATAACGGGCGAGTAGGGCGGCAACGGGATGGATTTTGTGAATCAGGCCCTATGGATAGTAACGCCTATGATTGGGCCAATTTTCTCGCCTTCAATTTAGACGGTACGCCATGCTTCGAAGCGATTGGTGAAGTGCGATTACGGGTTGATGAAGATTGTATTATTGCTGTGACTGGCAGGGAGCCCTCACTCGATGTAGATGGAAACGCTAAAGCAACATACCAGAGCCAACATGTACCGGCAGGCGCAACTATTACGTTTGGCAGCGCTCTACTTGGTAGTAAAGCCTATTTGGCAATAGGTGGAAATTGGCACGTGCCAAAAGCGGTAGGGAGTGCATGTACGGTAGTACGCGAACAACTTGGTGGGTTGGATGGTAAGGGATGCGCGTTAAAAGATGGCGATTGCATCGACATTTCAGCTAACAGCAGAATTAAAAGCACCGCTAGAATGCGCACTCTCTCGCGGCAGCACATAGACAACTATGGTTTTTTAGAGTCTATTCGGGTTATTCCCGGGTATCAGTTTTCGAGTTTTAGCGCTGTTGCTTTACGCACGTTTGAAACAAGCAGCTATACGGTTTCATCGGCTATCGATCGCATGGGCTTTAGGTTGACCGGTGAATCAGTTACGGCCGATATAGAAAACATGCGCTCAGAGGCAATTCATTTAGGTGCAATTCAAGTTCCCGGTGACGGGCAGCCTATTGTAATGATGCGCGACAGACAAACATTAGGGGGTTATCCAAAACTTGGCTGTGTAAGCCCCTGTGATATAAGTCGCTTGGCCCAAGCCGTGCCAGGCGAAAAAGTGAATTTTGTTTTTCAACATGAAGAAGATGCAAGGGCAGACTGGCTACTGATGACAAGTAGGCGTCGCCGACTACAAGGAGAAATATTGTGACGATTGCGTTTTTAAACGGTGAGTATATGCCTCTTTCTGAGGCTAAAATTTCTCCGATGGACAGAGGCTTCCTTTTTGGTGATGGTATTTATGAAGTCATTCCAACGTATTCTGGTAGCGCAGTAGGCTTCAAGGGGCACACTTCGCGTATGGCGCAAGGCCTTAAAGCTATTGAAATCGCTAACCCTTATTCAGCAGAAGAATGGCAAGACATTTTGACCAGCTTGGTCGAAAAAAACAAAGCATTTATAGAAAGCGGAAACATTGGTGTTTATTTCCACGTAAGCCGTGGCACCGATACAAAACGTTTTCATGCATATCCTAAGAATATAGCACCTACGGTATTCGGGTTTGCTTTTGAAATAGCGCCACCACAGCCCACAGCAAAATCTGAAGCAAGGCCTTTCAAAGTTGCGCTTCAACAGGATAAAAGGTGGCAACGATGCCATATCAAATCCACATCCTTGTTAGGCAATGTAATGCACTACCAAGCGGGTGTTGACGCAGGCGTTAACGAAACTATTTTGTACAACAGCGAAGGTATGATAACCGAGGCAAGCTCATGCAACGTGTTTATGGTGAAAAACGGATGTATATCTACGCCGCCCTTAAACCATGAACTTCTTCCCGGTATTACTCGCGCCATTGCAATTGAAGCATTTAAACAGGCAGGCCTGGTTGTTACTGAAACTTGGTTTAGCAAAGATGAGTTGCTGGAGGCAGATGAAGTATGGTTAACCTCTTCAAGCAAAGAAGTTGCCCCGGTAGTTGAAGTAGACGGAAAACCTATTGGCACAGGGGAAGTGGGTGACGTGTGGGAGAAAGCCATTAAGGCTTACCACGCATATAAGTTTAAAGCGTAACGAAAAAAGGCCCGCTTAAAGCGGGCCTTTTGCTAGAATAAAACTGCTACTTATTCAGGTAAGTTGTCGCAGTTACCGTCTGTACACTCACCATATAAGTAAAGGCTGTGATGCGTTAGCTTCATCTTGTGTTGCTTTGCAATCATCTCTTGGCGTTCTTCGATAATGTCATCTTCAAACTCAATGACCTTGCCACACTTCAAACACACAAGGTGGTCGTGGTGATCTTTGTGACTGATTTCAAATACAGATTTTCCACCTTCGAAATGGTGGCGATTGAGAATGCCTGCATCATCAAATTGGTTTAACACGCGGTACACGGTAGCAAGACCAATTTCTTCACCCTGTTCGATAAGGATTTTGTAAACGTCTTCAGCGCTGATGTGTTGGTTTTCTGGCTCTTGCAGAATTTGTAAAATTTTAAGGCGAGGCAGAGTGACTTTTAGCCCTGCTTTTTTCAATTCTTTATTTTGATCCATTACAACCTACTAAGAACGAGTGAATAAGTATTTGGTGGTTATTATAGGTAAGTTGAAACAATTTAAAAGCAAAACCGTGGAAACTTTGTTTTCTCGCTGAAAATTTATCCATTGCACTGGTGCGATAAAAATTGTTACTTCGATACAGCCCGCATGGTGTCTGGCCTGACCAGATTGTAAGTGCAAGATTTATCTAACAAATGTGCAAAATAAATAAAACTTTTGATGCATTGAATTAACATCCTGTTAAACTAAACTTAAAAAGGCGATACAACCCTTTTTATTTTTTGGCATGTTTTTTTGGTGGAAGTGCCCATGCAGTTAACAATTATAAATAAAATCACGTTAGGCTTTGGCTTATTCGGCTGCTTATTATTACTTACCAGTATTCTTTCCTATTTTGGTCTTAGCGGAATAAAAGATTCTGCACAAGACGTTGTAGAGCAAAAGATGCCAGTTCAGACCAGCATGGTAAAAGTAAAGACTGAGATCCTCTCTTTATCAGTGATTACTGCCAACGGATATCATGTCGAAAATAGAGAAGAGCTGGTCGCAAACAAAGAGACGTTTGATACTTTATCTTCCGCATTCTCTGACGACTTGTCTCGTTTAAACTCACTTATGCCAAACAACGCGGTAGCCAGTAACGCTGTCGACGTTAGTCTAGCCTACGTTAATAGTAGTAACGACATGTATACCGCTATCAACGAGCGAATGAATATCGAGAAGGCTCTTGCTGCACAGCTTGAAAAAGTCTTAATGACGGCCGATGAGGCTAGTGCGTTAATGCTAGATCTTTCCTATTTAGAGGGAAATAACCCCAGTATTGAAACGCTAATTGGTGCGGGTACTGCAATAGACAACAAATTGCTCACAATGAATGATTCATTCATTGAACTGGCTGAAACCGATAACGCTACGCAAAGTGCGAGTATTATTGAAGATTTAGAATACCAATTGAGTAATTTGCAGGTAGATAAAGACTATGTAAATCGTTTGGCCACAGGGGTAGATGATGGCGGTACGATAGCTTCTTTTAACGAACAGTATGATTTACTGATGGAAGCGGTAAACGGCACAAATGGATTAATTGCTTTGCAGCGACAAAAACTTTCTGAAGTAGACAAAGCGGCGAAAGCTCAGAAGGAAGCAAAAGAAGCGTTAGAAACCGCACTTGCCGACATTAATACTTTGTTTGACGCTGTCCAGAAGCAATCTCTTGATGGGCAGAACGCCATTCTTGAATCTGTTCAGGCCAACCTTGTGCGCAATATCATTGTCGCGGCACTGGGCTTGGTTGCTGCAATATTTTTAGCGGTTATTGTAACCCGTAGTATTTCCAAGCCCCTTGGCCGTATCAATAAAGGCTTAAGTCAGCTAAGTAAAGGGGATTTAAGCACCAAATTGCCTCAAGAGGGCAATGACGAGTTTTCTGCCCTTTCCGCAAAAGTGAACAGCCTAACCGATAGTTTACGAGAGCTAGTGGGCAATATATTAGAGCAAGAAAAACGCCTTATAGACATTACAAAAGAAAGCGTAGAGCTGGGTAATAAGAGCTTATCTGAGGTAGACAAGCAACGTGAGCAAGTAACGGTAACGTCTACGAATACAAAACATGTACAGGAAAAAAGCCGCAGCAACCTCGCCCAAATTAATGAAGCAATGGACGCCCTACGCGATATAACAAAGCAAAGTACAGATATTGGTCAATTGGTACAAAAAAGCAGTCAGCAGGTGGGTAATCAAGCCAAACAGGCGGAGTCTTCGGCGCAGATCATTAATCGTTTGGACGACAACTCTCGCAATATTGGCAGTATCTTAGACGTGATTAAAACGATTGCAGAGCAAACCAACTTGTTAGCATTGAATGCAGCCATTGAAGCTGCAAGAGCTGGTGAACAAGGTAGAGGCTTTGCGGTTGTTGCGGATGAAGTGCGAACGCTAGCTAACCGCACCCATGACTCTACGGAAGAAATTGAACAGATGATTGGGAATTTACAAAAAGATGCTGCGCAGGCAGTAAAAGCTATTAATGCAGGGCGCGAACAAGCGCAAGAAGGGGTGGAAATTACCCAGCAAGTATCTCAACAAGTAGAGAGTATTAGAGAAATCATTGAGCGGTTAAGCGATATTAATGAACACATTGTGGCTGATACCGAACAACAAGATGTTTTACTTGGTGATGTTGCGAAAAGTTTGAACCGCATAGTTGCTTTAGCCGACTCCAGTGCGCAAAGCACGCGCCAGTCGAACGAGTCGACAATGTTGTTGGATGCGCAAACTGAGAGCTTGAGAAAAGCAGTAGAGCGGTTTCAGCTTTAATCAAATTCGACATCCCAGTTAAGCGCTACACTGATGTTCCTGCCTACTTCATTTTGGCCAGAACCATGGATGCGATAATCTTTGTCGGCAACATTTTCAATGCTTGCAGCTAAGTTCAGCGTATCTGAAACTGTGTAGCCTGCCCGTAAAGACACAATCACATGGCCTGGCGTACCTTCAGGGGGGATTCTGTCTGTATCTCTGATATCGCGAGTTGAAAGCCTATCGGCTCTCTGTTGAGCTAAAATTTCAGCTTGGGCATACCAACGTTTATCACTAGACTCATAGTTAACGATACCTCCTACGTTATGCGGCATTAGCCGTCCAATGTACTCTTTCTTAGGCTCGCTCAATGACTCTGGAAATTGGAACGTCTCTCCATAGTTAAGAGAGCCAAAAATTCTAAATGACCACTGTTCGTTTAACTGAGCTAGAAAATCAAACTCCCAACCATAGACTTCTCCGCTAGTGGCGTTAGCTTTACTAATCTCAAATTCCCCATCAAAGTTTACGGTCCCTGTTGGAAATCTAACAATTTGGTCTTCTATATCAGTGTAATAAAAACCTGTGTTGAGCTTCCAGCTTTGATAAGCCAGGCGAAGTCCAAGTTCTGTACTCAAGTATTGTTCAGGCTCGAGATTGGTGGATGGCACTTCAAATTCGTTGCTTCTTGCAGAGTCAAAGCGACTTAAATCAGAAAAATTTGGCGCTCTGAAACCTTCAGCTACTGTGAGATATGCACTCGCGTTATGGCTCAAGGCGTAGATACCTTCTAATGCTAGTGCAACGTTATTCCACGTTCTATCAAGCGAAATGACATCTGAAGTAATAGGGCTTTGAATTTTATCTGATTCTGCAGAAATGTAGGTATATCTTGCCCCTAGCGCTAACGTGAGTTGTTCCATTGGGTTACCGACAACTTTGGCAAAAAGACCGCTATTTAGGTAATCGGCATCCCCAGCAACAGGCCCTTGAATGGGATTATTACTGGCGTAACTTTCTATATCATCATGGTAGACATCAAGTCCGTAATTGAAACGAAGAGCATCGTTGATGTGTTTAGAGAGTGTAGCGCTTATGCCTGTCGTTGCTACATTCGTTTCTTGTCGATCAAACCTGTCACCTGTTCTCAATCGCGTGCGCTCTTCATCTTGCTGATGATAGGATAAAGTAAGGTCTAGGTCGGTATAAAAAGGGTTTGATAATGGCTGATGACTAAATTTAGCATAGGTAAGGTTTCGAGTTTGGTCGTGATCTCTTTGTAATTCGTTGCCAATTGTCGTGCCAGCGAAAGAATGGCCAAATATTGTTTTATGCGTTCTTGGAACATCATCTTGTTTAACCGCGTAATGCGCAATTGTGACTGTGCTGTTAGCCAATTGCTTTTGCCACTTGATGTCGTAAGCTAGTTCGTCGTAGCCGCTGTTTTGTAGCGTACCGCTAGCCATTTCGAAGTCGCCAAAGTCTTTTTTCGTAACCCCCGTGGTGAGTGCGCTATCTGCTGAACTTGAAAGATTTAATCGAGACCCGAATATATTCGAATTTTCGCCTTCGGCGAGTCGCGTCATAAAGCGCAGTGAGTTTTTATTAAACGTTGGTGTTATTGTTGAAGCATTAACGATAGCGCCAATTCCATCAGATCCGTATTCGACGCCTTGCGGGCCTTTAATTATTTCAATCCGCTGCACAGAACCTATGTCAATGGTACTCCAATATTGGTTGGGGCCAGAGCGAAATGTAGAGTTATTCAGTCTGATCCCGTCTATCAGCATCAAATTTCGGTATCCAGTGAAACCACGAATGAACGGAGAGCCTTGGCCGTGAGAGGTTTTTTGTACAAGAACGCCAGGTACTAACTTGAAGTTGTCAATGATATTTCTGAAATTTGCCTTTTCTATTGGCTGTCTATCTAACACGTAGGCGGTATAGGGGAGTGTTGAAATAGTGTCAAAGGTCTTACTTCCAGTAATTTCAATAACTTCGACGTCATCTTCTAGCAAAACGTTTGCGTAAGAGCTTGAGGAAATACCTAAATAACTGGTTAAAATTAACGTGTAAAATTTAACTTTAGAGGTGCGTAGTTTCGTATTCATCGTAACTTCCTTTGTTGTAAATGATATCAATAAAGCAACGACTCTTTACTAAATTGTATTTTTTTTGTACAACAAAATGGAAATGTTGGCAAGTTTACTTTTATCTACAGGGAGAGAGAAATGACAACGCGTAAATTGACACTACTTTTTTTTTCGCTTTGCGGTTTAATCGGTTGTGGCGCGACAGATGAGCGCTCAGCAAAAGTGGGTGACAGTGAGCAAAGCGTGGCCTACTTGTCTAATGCAGATGGTAATTTAGATATTTATATCAAAAACATAAAATCTCAGGAAGTTAACCAAGTCACAAACAATGAGCTTGACGACCTCAATCCTACATGGAGTTTCGATGGAAACCACTTGGCGTTTCTGGGTAGAACGCTTAATTCAACATTTATTGAGCTTTATAACGTTGCTAGCAAAAAGCGAAAAACACTAGTAGACACGGTGCATAGTCCAACTTGGATAGAGTTTTCTCCCAATGAGAATCTTTTAGTATTCATTGGTACTGATGACGAAAAACAATCAGTGAAAACAGTGGATTTAATGTCCAATATCCAAACAGTTTACACCTCAGAGAAATCCGAACTTATATCACCTAAATTTTCACGGGACGGAAACCGAATAGCAGTTATTGAAAATGACAATATAACGATATTAACCAAGCAAGGTATAAAGTCAGAAATAGTACCTACTCAGTACAGAATATTAGACTTTGATTGGGGCGAGTCTGATTCTTCGCTGTACGTAACGGCTAGGTATGAAAAAAACATAAACATCTACCACCTAGATATTTCTAACAATCAATTAGATTTAATCGTTGAAAGTCCCTTCATCGATATTGAAGGTCGGTTTTTCCCTCCGAATAATTTGTTATTCTTGAGCTCCAGGCTAGATGGTACAACTAGACAGCTGTACTTATTAAACTTAGAAAGCAAAATATCCGAACAACTTTCACCTTCCGGTATAGAAATAATGAATCCATCTTGGTCAAGTGATGGAAAGGCCGTAACCTATACGCAGTATGTAAAAGGAAGGTTCACGAGCGTTTTATTTGAGATTAATACAGATACTCACACCCCAGTTTCGCCTACAGATAGCGGATTCCATTTATTGCCAAAAGTAAGGCCAATTCCTAGAGAGTAGCTACTGTAGATACCTGCAAAGTTTTCCTAACCCTAATGCTGTCAGCTTTTTTTGCATTTTTTTAATTAAAGGTTTACCGAAAAACTGTAAGTGGTTAAAAATTGAGCTGTTTATCGATATGGCTTGGTATATGCATTAGGTCTAATGTCTTAGTAGTGCGTTAAGACTTACTTAAATATTGCATAAAGGACTTTCCAATGAAGCGAAAATTACTGGCCCTTTCGGGGATAGTTTTCGCAGCACACTCGATAACGTTGTACGCGTATGCTGCAGAGGCAGCCTGGCTAAATTCCCCATCCGTATTATCCGTGAACGAAGACATTCAAGTCAGTGGAGGAGGTGCACCTTCTAGCACTTACATTGATATCAAAGCCTTAGATGATACTTCTGGTGCACTCTTATCTGAAGAGACAGTGTATACAGATAGCTCTGGCCAATTTGAATTAACGTTCAGAGCATTGAGTGACGCGAATACAGTGAGGATAACTGCTGTTATTGATGGAAAAGAAGTGTCATCAATTAGTGCACGTCAATAAGGCATAGAGAAAACAGAGGATGTAATTATGAAAATGATTAGAAAAGCAAAACCATCACTTTTTGTTTCTTTAGGTTTGACGTTAGCAATTGCCTCAAGTGCAGTTTCTTCTCAGGAAGTGGTTTACACCATAGATAGCGACTTTGTGCAGGGTAGCCTTAATTCGCTGGAATACGATGCACTTACAGAATCGCTGGTACTTAGTGAAACAGGCTCTACTTTTCCAGTACTTTGGGTAGCAAATGCAGGTGAGGACTCGGTATCAAAAATAAACACAGATACTGATTGCGAAGAAGCACGGTACAGTACTTGGTTTTTTACTAACTTTCATGGAGCCTACTCAGGACCTGCTCCTTCAAGAACAGCAGTCGATATAGAAGGCAACGTGTACGTTGCTAACCGTCATTTCGACAACAAGCCACCTAGTGTTATGAAAATTTTGGCTGAGGGCGGTATTGACAGAAATGGCAACGGGGTCATTGACACGTCAAGAGATGTAAATGGAGATTGCTCTATTGATAGAAACGATCCGAACGAAATGCCAATGCCTGTTGATAGTAATGGTAATGGTATATATGACGCAGATGAAATAGTTGATGAACGAATTGCTTGGGTCAAACAGATAGGTGGGGACCGTGGGTTAGGCCGTTCACTATGTATTGCCCCAGATGGAAATATCTGGTTGGGAATGTATAACGCTTCTGAATATTATCGAGTCGATTCTGACGATGGTACGGTACTGAACGGACCTATTGGAACCCCCGGCCATAGGCCTTATGGTTGCTTGATTGACGGCGATGGAATCTTGTGGAGCGCAACGCTTTCTTCAGTTATGGCTGTAGTTGATACAAACTTAGTGAACACTGCAAGTGATCCTTTCTTGGGGACAAAGTCTATTCGCGCCAGTGGATATGGAATAGCGTTGGCTAACGATAAGGTGTACTTCGGGCGCTCAGGTCGAGATTTTAATGAATATGATCCTAACGCACCTGAGGGAGCCGCTCCTGCCAATGATGGAAACCCTCTAACTGGTGAGTTTACGCTAGCTCCAAATTTTAATACTCAATACGGAATATCTTCAGATGGAGATGGTAACTTAATAGGTGGATTATCCACTGTAATTAAAACACGGCCCGACGGCACAAGAGTCTGGTCTACGCCGAACCCAACTTCAACATCAGTAGGGGTAGCTGTGGACAGTAACCAAAATGTTTGGGTTATGGGCTTAAATAGTAATAATGTGGCGAAATTTGATGGAGCAACAGGTAATCAGTTACTCATTAAACCCGTCGGTGCAAACCCTTACACCTACAGTGACTCTACAGGCTTTGCTGCACGAAATGTAACCGATAGAAGCGGTATTTGGATAGTGACAAGAGATAGTGGTAGCCCCGGTACTGAATGGGACATGGTTTCTTGGAACAATGAACCCGATGGCGATATCCCTCCAGGTTCAAGCATTCGAGTACGTTACAGAGCGTCAGATGTTGAAAACCAGTTAGAGCTTATCAGTTATCAAGATGCGTCGAATGGCAATCCTGGTTTGGGAGCAGTGGGCCGATTCATGCAAATGAGGGTAGAGCTTCGTCCCAATGATGATGGTGATAGCCCCCATTTTTCAGACTTAGCGCTAGCTACGCTGGCAGAGGTTGGTGCGTGTGATGTTAATGAAGATGGCTTCGTTGATAGATTTGATTTAAACCTGATTATTTCGGCGTCTGGACCTGCAGCTGCGAATGATCCGTTAGATATTGATAACAATGGAGTAATAAACAGGCTCGATGCAAGAGCGTGTGTAGATTCTTGTACCAATGCGCGCTGTGCAGTGACTGCTCCGCAATAAAGACTATAAGGAAAGTGTTATGAAAAAAATCATTAAAGCAATGCTGTTTTCGATTACTGCTTTATTTGCGACGGCTTCGTTACCTGTGCACGCTGTATTTATTGCACTGTCACCCTCTATTCAGGTTTCGGGTACAGGGCAAGTGGTTACTGTTGACCTCATAGCAGGTGATCTTGGCGACCCAATCGATACTACGATAGGCGTATTTGATGTTGACGTTTCATTTGATAATACGGTGCTTAGCTTTGTTAGTTTTGACTACAGCGACGCGCTAGGAAGTATAATTACAAATGATTTCTTTGATTTAACTGCTGATGCTTACACCGATGACACCATGAGCGGGCTTAACGCAGCAGGAAACTCAATAAACTTGAATTTATTAAGTTTTCTATTTTCAAGTGACCTTGAGTTTTTGCAATCAACCGTAACTACACTTGCTTCTCTAACTTTTAACGTGATTGATTTAGAAATGGGGGAGTTTACCGATCTTGACTTGACGGTTTTGTTATTGGGCGATGGCCAAGGAAATGACCTTACCAATGTTGACGCGAGGAGTGCAAGAGTAACTACACAGGTTTCCGCACCGTCATCTGGCATCATCTTTTTAATGATGATGATTGCTACAGCACCTTTCGTAAGACAGATTAAACGCTAGGAGGGATTGCTTCAGCATGCACCGGATAAAAGAGAAGTAATGAAAAAGACCGCAGATCGATAGAAACGCGGTCTTTTTTTTAAGCTTATGCAAGTTCGGCCAAGCAAAGTTCATCGTGAATTTGCTTACACCACGCTTTAACGCGAGATTCTGTTAGTTCTGGTTGACGGTCTTCATCGATACCAAGACCAACAAAATGATTGTCGTCAGCCATACCTTTAGACGCTTCAAAATCATAACCTTCAGTCGACCACTGACCCACTAAGATAGCGCCTTTGGCTTCTACGATATCGCGTACCATACCCATAGCGTCTAAGAAGTATTCCGCGTAGTCTTCTTGGTCACCGCAGCCAAAAATAGCAACTAACTTGTCGTTGAAGTCAATTTGCTCTAGTTCAGGAAAGAAATCATCCCAATCGCATTGCGCTTCACCGTAGTACCACGTAGGGATACCAAAGATAAGCAAATCAAATTCAGCGATGTCTTCTTTACTGCTCTTGGCAATGTCTTTAACATCAATTAGCTGTTTACCCAATTCCTTCTGGATCATTTTCGCAACATGTTCGGTATTACCCGTGTCACTTCCGAAAAATAGGCCAACGCTTGCCATATCTAACCTCTATTAATCGTTACTAATTAAACGCCTGTGCTTAGCCAAAACCATTCAATAATGCCCTTCGCAAGAAACCCTAATGCGCCTAAACCTAGCACACCGTACGTTACCACTCGTCCAATAAGTGGCACATCGTTCTTACGCAGTACATCGTGTACAGCAAAACCCATCAACCCAAAAAGGATAGATAAGCCGCCATACAGCATGATGGACTCAATGAGTTCGTAATTTTCTGCAAGCATAGTGTTGTTACTTAAAAAAATCTGGCGCAACTATATCACAGTATATACGCCTGTAAGAGCCTAAAACGTTCAAAAATAGGTAATAATAGTCATTCTCATCTTAAATGATGATGAAAACCCTTCTTTAAGACGATTTATTGAGCGTTCTTTCTACAACGGCGTTAAAGACCGCTGGCTTTTCTGCATGTAACCAGTGGCCAGTACCTTCTATTACATGTGCTTTAGCCTTGGGAAAATAACGCGTTATGTCATCGCGATAGGCTGGCGTAATATAATCAGACTCACTGCCCTTGATGAATAAGGTTACGCCATCAAATGTTTGATTTGTTTGTTCCCAATCAATAATGTGTGAATAACTGGCAATTAATCCATCGACATTAAAACGCCATTTCCAATCACCATTTTCATCTTGATATAGGCTCTTCAATAAGAATTGTCGAACGCCTGGCTCATTCACATGTTTAGCCATTTCTTTTTCAGCATCTTTTCTACTTTGAATTGCATCTAAAGGAACGGCCTTGAGTCCATCAAATACGGTTTGGTGGCTATGGTCGTAAGATACTGGTGCAATATCGGCGACAATGAGGTGAGAAACAACGTCGCCGTGGTTTAAGGCTAATCTCATGGCTACTTTGCCGCCTAATGAGTGGCCTAAAACCGCGCTTTCTCTAATATTAAGCGATTGCATAATCTCGAACACCCCATTTGCAGCATTGTCGACAGAAAATGAAGATGTCCATGGGGATTCACCGTGGTCAGGCAGATCAATGCTGATCACGTTGTAATTAGACTCAAAGTGGCGCTTAATGCCGGCTAAATTATCGGCATTTCCAAATAGTCCATGAATGAGAATCAGCCAGGGAGAGGTAGAAGCGCATTCCGAAAGTTTGTAGTTCAACTTCACAATATACTTATCCGTTTCTGAACATGCTGTTCAAACAAAATAAGGCCTGTAAAAACAGGCCTTGTTTAATTCACAATTTCAATTAATTAATGGCGTAATCGTCGAGTGACTTACCGCTATCTAGCGCTTCTTTATAAACGCGAGGCATACGTCCAATACCTGTCCAAAGGTGTTCTTCACCCTTGCTATCAACAAGCTTGTATTTAACCGGACGTTTTTTGCCAACCTTTTTGTTTGTTTCTACATTTAATGCCTGTAGATCTTCAACATTTAAACCCGCTTCTTCCATTTGCTTTTTAATAGCAGCGAGCTTCTCTAATTTTTCTTTCTCAAGCTTTTCTTGTTCTACTAATTTTTCTTTTCTTTTCTCAATTATACCGCTAAGTTTTTCTTGAACTTGTTCAAGTTCTTCAATGCTTAATTCCTTAACAGCACCTTGTAAACGTCTTCCATGGGTTAAAATATCTAAAAAATCGCTCATTAATTAACCTTAATACGTTGTACTTAATTTCTATTGGATAATAAATAAAAGTAGCACAAAAAAAAAGCGAGCCAAGCTCGCTTTTTAAAAATATCCGTTAAATAGCAAATTAATACTTTAAATTACATGTTCGGGTAATTTGGTCCGCCGGCACCTTCCGGAACTACCCATTTAATATTTTGACTTGGGTCTTTTATGTCGCAGGTTTTACAGTGAACACAGTTTTGTGCATTAATTTGGAACCGTTTTTCACCTTCCTCTTCAATTACTTCATATACACCAGCAGGGCAGTAGCGCTGTGCTGGCTCTGCAAATTTAGGTAAATTAACCTGCAAAGGAATAGACGGATCTTTTAATTTTAAGTGGCAAGGCTGGTCTTCTTCGTGATTTGTATTAGATAAAAACACAGAAGACAGTTTATCAAAGCTTAACACGCCATCTGGCTTAGGATATGAAATCTCTTTTGCATCTTTCGCTTCTTTAAGCTGTGCGTAGTCTTTATGTTCGTCTTTCATGGTGAAAAACAAATTACCATTAAAGATATTTTGCTCTAGCGTGTTAAATGCGCCACCCCAGAAATTTCCGAGTTTGTGGATAGCGGGGCCAAAGTTACGAGAGCGGAACAATTCGTCGTATAGCCACGATGATTTAAATTTCTCTGTAAAGTTTGTTAACTCTTTTACTGGTGCCTCAGCATTTTCTGAAATGGCTTCAAAAATACTCTCTGCTGCAAGCATGCCCGACTTCATGGCCGTGTGATTACCTTTAATTTTGGCAAAGTTTAGCGTTCCGGCTTCACAGCCGACGAGTAAACCACCTGGGAAGGTCATTTTAGGCAACGAGTTAAACCCACCTTTAGCGATAGCTCTTGCGCCATAAGAGACACGTTTACCGCCTTCAAGGTACTGTTTAAATACGGGGTGGTGCTTTAGGCGTTGAAATTCATCAAACGGGCTTAGGTATGGATTGTCGTAGTTTAGGTCTACGATTAGGCCAACGAACACTTGGTTATCTTCAGCGTGGTACAAATAGCTACCGCCTGTTGCATCGTCAAGTGGCCAGCCGGCACTGTGAACCACAAGTCCTGGCTGGTGCTTAGATGGGTCTATATCCCAAATTTCTTTAAAGCCAATGGCATAATGTTGCGGTGAACTGTCTTCGTCCAGCTTAAAGTGCGAAATGAGGTCTTTCCCTAAGTGACCGCGACAGCCTTCTGCAAACACTGTGTATTTAGCGCGTAGCTCCATACCTGGCATGTAGCCGTCTTTAGGTTCCCCGTTTTCACCCACGCCCATGTCGCCGGTAAGTACACCGCCAACACTGCCATCTTCATTGTAAATAACTTCAGAGGCCGCAAAGCCAGGGAATACTTCAACACCTAGTTGTTCAGCTTGTTCTGCCAACCAGCGACACACATTACCCATAGACACAATATAGTTGCCATCGTTGTGCATGGTTTTCGGGGTAATAGCGTTTGGTAACTTTTTCGCTGAAGTCTCATCATTAAGTAGGTAAATGTGGTCTTCAGTTACGGGTGTATTGAGAGGTGCGCCTTTTTCTTTCCAATTAGGGAAAAGTTCGTTTAGTGAGCGCGGCTCAAACACGGCACCAGAAAGAATGTGTGCACCTACCTCGGAGCCTTTTTCGACCACACAAACCATTAGCTCTTGGTCTTTTTCATTTGCAAGCTGCATAAGCTTACAAGCCGTTGATAATCCAGCTGGGCCGGCACCGACGATGACTACGTCAAACTCCATCGATTCTCGTTCCACGGGAGGCTCCTTATGTTTGTATTTTTATAATGCACTATTGATGAAACAAATAATGCTTTGTGTCAAAAACATGTAAATTAATTGTCGTTTTGCAAGGTAATGCAGGTTGACGTTTACGTCAACAGTAAGTACATTGCAAAGCAGTTTACGTTAACGTTAACTGGCAGTGTATTATAACTGCTCGTAAACGTGGTGTTAACGGCGTTTTAAGGCTAGCCTTTAAAAAACGTACGTTCCACGGATTCTTTTTTAACGTAGAGCACATTGTTAAAGTTTCAAAAAGCGTGGTGAAGTAATACGTTTTAATTATTAATAGTTAATTATTAATGAAACGTAATAGACACCGACGAACTCAACAATTGAGGTAAATATGAAAATACTCGTACCGGTCAAACGCGCGATCGACTACAACGTTAAGGTAAGAGTGAAGGCCGATGAGTCTGGCGTAGATCTTACCAACGCAAAAATGGCCATTAACCCTTTTTGCGAAATTGCTGTTGAAGAAGCCGTTCGATTAAAAGAAAAAGGTGTGGCCACTGAAATCGTTGTTGTTTCAATTGGTGATAAGAGCTGCCAAGAACAAATACGTACAGCACTAGCCCTAGGTGCTGACCGTGGTATTCAAATCGATACCGACCAAAATCTTGATTCACTTCAAGTGGCGAAGCTGTTATCTAAAGTAGTTGAAGAAGAGCAACCACAGCTTGTTATTCTTGGTAAGCAGAGTATCGACTCTGACAATAACCAAACAGGACAGATGCTTGCTGCATTAACTGGCATGCCGCAGGGGACTTTTGCGTCAGAAGTCGTTGTTGACGGCGAAAAAGTAAATGTAACCCGTGAAATTGACGGCGGTCTTCAAACTGTTGCACTTTCGCTTCCAGCGGTAGTAACTACAGATCTTCGCTTGAACGAGCCGCGCTATGCATCGCTTCCTAATATCATGAAAGCAAAACGCAAACCGTTAGACGTTAAAGCGGCTGCGGATTTTGGTGTTTCACTTGACTCAAACGTTAAGGTGCTAAAAGTGACGCCTCCGCCTCAGCGCGAGGGTGGCATTAAAGTGGCAGATGTTGCTGAGTTGGTAGACAAGTTAAAAAATGAAGCAAAGGTGATCTCATGAGCGTACTCGTATATGCAGAACACGACAATGCAAGCTTAAAGACTGAAACGCATAAGCTTGTGAATGCCGCGCAGAAAATGGGTGGCGATATTCACGTGCTAGTCGCAGGTGAAGGTTGCCAAGCAGTAGCTGAAGCTGCGGCGCAAATTGATGGTGTTGCAAAAGTACTTGTTGCTGACAATGCTGCTTACAAGCATCAGCTTGCTGAGAATACGGCTGATCTAGTAGTAGAACTTGCTGCTGACTACAGCCACATTGTTGCTGCTGCAACCACGACAGGTAAGAACTTCATGCCTCGCGTAGCGGCTTTATTAGACGTAGCGCAAATCTCTGACATCATTGGTGTAGAGAGTGAAGACACGTTTGTACGCCCAATTTACGCAGGTAACGCTATTGCTACCGTACAATCATCTGACGCGAAGAAGGTAATTACAGTTCGTGCCGCATCGTTCGATGCAGCTTCAACAGGCGGCAGCGCAGAAGTTGCAGCAGTGGACGTTGTAAAAGGCAGTGATAAGTCTGATTTCGTATCGGCAGAGCTGACTGAGTCTGAGCGACCTGAATTAACTGCAGCAGAAGTGGTAATTTCGGGTGGTCGCGGTATGCAAAACGGTGACAACTTCAAGCTTCTTGAGGGCATTGCTGACAAGCTAGGTGCTGCTATTGGTGCATCACGCGCCGCAGTAGATGCTGGGTTCGTTCCGAATGATATGCAGGTAGGTCAAACAGGTAAAATTGTTGCGCCTCAGCTATATATTGCTGTAGGTATCTCGGGCGCTATTCAGCACCTTGCAGGTATGAAAGATTCTAAAGTCATTGTTGCTATCAACAAAGATGAAGAAGCGCCAATCTTCCAGGTTGCTGACTACGGGTTAGTAGGTGACTTATTTGATGTACTTCCAGAGCTGGAAAATTCGTTGTAAATCGAATTTTAAGGTTAAGCAAAATAAAGACAAAAGGCTGCGTATACGCAGCCTTTTTTGTAGGGAATCGTTATAAAATACCTAGAGTAGTTACGGGTATGTTTTTTAATGGAACAATAATTTAAACGCGCACCACTGAGTTGTCTTCTATGCTCACAGGTGAGGGAATATAAGCATCTGCTTCCCAATCGTTTTCCCATTTTTCACCATCAATGAGATAGCGAAACTGGTACTCGTGATCCTTCTCTAAATCCACCGTTAACGTGAAGTCTCCACTTTTCAGTTTCTTCATCGTTAGTGGCTGTGATTTCCAGTCAGTAAAGTCACCACACAACGCTGCTTCTTTGGCGTCTTGCGCCGCTTCCGCATTTAGTCGAAATGTCACTTTGCACAGAGGTTTTGATTTAAGGTATTGTTTCTTAAGACTCATAATGTGTTTTCCCTTCAACGTAGCGAAATCATTCCCGAGGCTACTTCGCATTAAAGACTAAGCTCAAATAACAACCGCCGGTTAACTCATAACCAATGAGTGATTAAATAATCAACGAAAATCTGATAATTATCAATCTTACTTTGTATTCTTTTGATAATTTTTTATATTAGGGCGGCTGATTTTTATGTGTATTTTAAAAACAATTAACAGACACAAAATTTAACAATCTTAAGTGGGCACAATAACCACAAATCAGTACACTAGTGTTGAAACAATAATAATAGATTTTCGTGGGTTATCAGGTGGTATGTGAAAGTGCAATACATCGTTGCGTCCGTTTCACTCGCGTGGATTTCCTTCGTTCCTAGGGATAGTAAATGAAAAACTCCATCTTGATGAAAAGTGGCATTCCACTAATCATAGTTTTGGTCGCGTTTATCGCCGCGACAGTCATGATCAAATCACGTAAGCCACCAGAGCAAGTACCCGTGGAAATTCCTGCTTTTTTGGTTGAAGCGAAAGAAGCAACAGCAGAGGCCGTGAGCTTTATCGTAAAATCTCAGGGTAACGTTGTTCCACGAAATAAAACTGCGTTAAGTGCGCAGGTCAGTGGCCAAGTAGTAAGTTTGTCTGATGTATTTATAGCTGGCGGTACGTTCAAAAAAGGGGATGTGCTGGCAACACTTGAACAAGATGATTATCGCACGGATCTTAAGCTTGCAGAGGCTGAATTAGCTCAAGCGCAAGCAGCGCTTCAAGAAGAAATAGCTCGCGGCAAAGTAGCAGAGCAAGAATGGCGATCGGTAAGTAGCGTTGCACCGCCTGAGTTGGGTTTACGTAAGCCGCAACTGGCAAAAGAACAAGCAAACGTTAAAGCTGCAGAAGCCAAACTAGAGCGCGCAAAACGCAACTTGGCAAGAACGCAAATTACAGCCCCTTATAATGGCATTGTGGTTGAACGTAATATTGACCTGGGTCAGTTTGTATCAATGGGCGCAGTACTTGGTACAGTGTACTCCACCGATACTGCAGAAGTCAGGCTGCCTATTACTGACAGCGATTTAATGTTTATCAATATTGCCGGACAGTCCAATGACGGCGCTCCGGTTTCGTTAACGGCCTCTGTGGGCGGTGTGAAACGTACTTGGGAAGGTAAACTGGTGCGTTCAGAAGGTATTTTAGATACAGGCAGCCGAGTAGTATATGCCATTGTGGAAGTACAAGATCCTTACAATCTGAAATCTTCACACAATGCCCCCCTTCGTTTTGGTCAGTTTGTAGAAGCAGAAATCACGTCTCGTCAGAATGAAGAATTGGTGGTGTTGCCTCGTAGCATTTTACGTTTAGACAATACCGTACTGACTGTTAACGACAATCGTGAGATTGAAATAAAGCCTGTTGAGGTTGCGCGCACAACCGCTAAAGAAGTGTTTATTCGTTCTGGTATTGAGCATGGAAGCCTGGTAGTGAGAAGTGCCGTACCAAACCCGTATAATGGCATGAAAGTTCGTCTACTAGGTGATGAACCAGTGCTATCTGATGCCGCTGAATCGGATGCTAGCGAAGATACTGATAAAGTAGAGAGCACGTCCACGGAAGGTGATAGCGAATGAGCCGTATTGATACCAATAAAGGGCTTATTGCCTGGTTCGCGCGTAACAGCGTAGCTGCAAACCTTCTGATGTGGTTGCTTGTAGTTGGCGGATTATTTGGTGCCTTCAGTATTCAGAAGCAAGTATTTCCCAATTTCGAGATAGACGTTATTAATGTTCGCGTGCCGTATTTGGGGGCCGCACCACAAGAAGTAGAAGAGGGCGTACTGCTTAAAATTGAAGAGTCAATTAAAGACTTAGAGGGTATTAAGCAGCTTAATTCCACAGCCGTTGAAGGTATGGGTACGGTAAGTATTCAGGTGGAAGAAGACTATGATGTTCAATCTTTACTTGATGAAGTAAAAGTACAAGTTGACGCTATTCCGAGCTTCCCCGCAGACACTGAAAAGCCCGTTATTTACCGTCAAAAAATACAACAAGACGTAATTTGGCTCTCGGTTTACGGTGACGCGTCTGAACGGGAGTTAAAAGAGTTTGCCAAAGATTTGCGCGACGACATTGCTAATCTACCTGGTATTTCAAGTGTTCAAGTTGTTGGGGCAAGGGACTATGAGATTTCCGTTGAGCTTTCGGAAGTTGATTTGCAAAAATACAACCTTACATTCGCCGATGTCGTTGCGCGTTTAAGTCAAACCAGCGTCGACTTACCTGGCGGCTCAATTCGAACTGAAAATGGCGATATTCTGCTTAGAACGAAAGGGCAAGCCTATACGGGCTGGGATTTCTCGCAGATTGTTTTAGTAACAAACGGTAACGGCACGCGCGTGACATTAGGTGATGTGGCGTATATCAACGATGGTTTTATTGAAAATAACCAATATGCGCTATTCGACGATAAACCCGCTGTTAGTTTGCGAGTGCGTGCGGTAGGTGATCAAAACGCATTAGAAATCTCTGAGCAAGTTAATACCTATATTGAGAGTCAGAAATCGGAATTTCCGGCGCATATTACAGCTGATACGTGGGGCGACAGTTCGTTCTACTTAGCTGACCGACTCAACATGATGCTGGAAAACATGTTCTTCGGCGCGCTGCTGGTTTTCTTGGTACTTTCTTTATTTTTAAAAATTAAGCTCGCGTTTTGGGTCATTGTGGGCTTGCCGGTTTGTTTTCTTGGCACCTTATTAGTTATGCCGCTAGATATGGTTGGCGTGTCTATCAACATGCTTAGCCTGTTCGCGTTTATTCTTGTGCTGGGTATTGTGGTTGACGACGCCATTATCATGGGGGAATCGGCGTATTCTGAAATAGACAAAAAAGGCCATAGCGCTGAAAACGTGATAGCGGGCGTCAAAAAGGTCGCTATGCCAGCGACATTTGGCGTGTTGACAACCATTGCCGCATTCTCGCCCATGCTGATGGTATCTGGGCCGTTTGGAATTATTTGGAAAACCATCGGTATGGTGGTTATCGTATGCCTTATTTTCTCGCTCATTGAGTCCAAATTAATATTGCCGGCTCATTTGGTACACATGAAGCTTAAGCCATACGATCCTGAAAAGGCGAACAGATTTCAAAAGTTCCGAGATTTCTTCAGCGAAGGTATTAAGACGTTTATAAATAATAAATACGCGCCATTTTTGGCTAAAGCTGTACGAAATCGCTACACCACGGTTGCTGTGTTTACGGCTATGCTGATCCTCACAGTAGGCCTGTTCGGTGGTGGTATTGTACGTTTTGTATTTTTCCCGAATATTCCCAGCGATTTTATGATTGCAAGTTTCGAGCTTGAGCCAGGCTCATCGCTTGAACAGCGTGATAATGTACTGACTACGCTTCGCGAGGCCATGCACCGTATGGATGACAAAGTAGCTGAAGAGTCGGGTGAAAACGTTATAAAGCACGCCATTGCCTTTGATAACGGCAATCTTGGGGGCGAGATTTTCGCAGAGCTCACCAAAGGTGAAACCCGAACGCTGACAGACTTTGAAATTCAAGACATGTGGCGTCAAGAGTTACCAGAAATCCCAGGTGTTAAGTCGTTTAATATTAGCTCTCCGGGTGGCCCAGGTGGTGGTTCAGACCTGAGCTTTGAATTTAGCTCAAGCGATATTAAGGCCCTTCGTTCGATAAGTGATGAACTTAAAGAAGCGTTGGATAAATACGAAGGTGTTACCGACATTAACGACACCTTCTCAGGCGGAAGCGAAGAAATTCAACTCGCGCTGAAACCTCAGGCTGATGCGCTAGGTATTTCTTTGCGTGATTTAGGTCAGCAGGTTCGCTTTGGTTTCTATGGTGCGGAAGTACAGCGTATCCAGCGTGACGATGAAGAAATCAAAGTGATGGTACGTTATCCGAAAACGGAGCGTAGCTCTATCGAGCATCTTGAAAACATGCGTATCCGCGCGCCAAATGGGCAAGAAATTCCGTTCGAGCAGGTGGCGACATTTACAGTTGGTCAGGGCTTTGATTCAATTATTCGTGTCGATGGTAAACGCTCGGTAACCGTAACTGGTGCAGTGGATAAAGCGTTGCTTGACCCGTCAGAAGTTACCAATGATGTGATTGAAAATCTGATGCCGGATCTACTAGCGCGGTATCCTAAAGTGGACTTCCAGCTTCAAGGTAACTCGAAAGAGCAAGCTGACGCAATGTTCAGCCTAATGCAGGGGCTTCTATTTGCACTCTTTGCCATTTACACCTTGCTTGCTATTCCGCTTAAATCGTACAGCCAGCCGTTCATTATTATGTCGGTTATACCTTTTGGTATCGTAGGCGCCATTGTGGGGCATTTGGTATTAGGTATGGCGGTAAGCGTACTTTCTATCTGCGGCATAATTGCGTTGTCTGGGGTTGTAGTTAACGACAGCTTGATCATGGTGGATTTTGTTAACCGTGCGCGCAAAGAAGGCATGTCGCTAATGGATGCTGCTATTAGCGCAGGTACTCAGCGTTTCAGAGCAATTATCCTCACCTCACTAACAACGTTTATGGGGCTAATGCCGATTGTTTTTGAGCGCAGTTTACAGGCTCAAGTTGTGATCCCAATGGCTGTTTCATTGGCCTTCGGTATTTTGTTCGCCACGGTGATCACCTTGCTGCTTGTCCCAGCGCTGTACCTTATTTTAAATGACCTTAAAAGCGTGTTTAAAGGTCGAAAACATACGCAAGTTACGACAGAAAGCTAAATAGAAAATGCCGGTTGAAACCGGCATTTTTCGTTTAAGGAATAAAAATGAAGAAAAATCTAATATACGCTGCCATAGTAGCGGCATCAGCAGGTTTAACCTTGGCGTGTACAAGCTCGTATACCGAATCTACTAGTTCAGTGCAAGGTGAATCACAAAGTGGCGGCATGCCCAAAGTGTCTGACTATCCAGAAACCAAAACTGTGACTCAGCAAGATAACTATCATGGCACTGTAGTGAGCGACCCATACCGCTGGCTAGAAGAAGAAAAGAGCGAAGAGGTAAGTGCTTGGGTTGAGTCTCAAAACACCCTTGCTCGTCCTTACCTGGCTGAATTGTCCTCTAGAGAAAGATACAAAGAACGTCTAACAGCGCTGTGGGACTACGAAAAATACTCAACGCCATATATGGTAAACGGCAAGCTGTTTTATTCTTATAACGACGGCTTGCAAAACCAATATGTGCTTTATATGGCTGACGGCGTTAACGGTGAGCCTGAAGTACTGATTGACCCAAATACATTGAGTGAAGATGGCACAGTGTCTATGGCGTCAACTGAACTAAGCCCCAAAGCCTCGTTCTTGGCCTACATGCTTTCTGACGGTGGTACTGACTGGAAAACTATTCACGTTCGTGACACCAGTAAGAAGTCGGATTTAACTGACACTATTAAAGGCATTAAGTTTTCAAATATCGCGTGGTTGCCCGATGAAAGCGGCTTTTTCTATTCACGTTACCCCCAAAATGAAGCTGGTAAGTATGATGATAGCCAAACCGTATCTATCTATTTTCACGCAATAGGTACAGCGCAAAGTGAAGACAAAAAGGTTTTTGCGTTTGACAATAAACCTACATGGAACCCTTATCCTTCGGTTGTTCAAGATGGCAAAACACTGCTCATTTCTGTGTTCGAGGGATATCAGGCGAATGGTGTTTATGCTAAATCGCTGGTAAATGATAACAGTGAGCTCGTTCCGGTTTTCGACAAATGGGATGGCCGTTACGACCTAATTGGCGAGCATGACGACGAGCTATTTTTCTCATCTACAGCAAATGCCCCTACAGGTAAGGTTATTAAGGTTGATTTCAATGGTGGCGTTAAAGCAACGGAAACCGTAATTGAAAGTACATCTGATACCTTGTCGAGCGTTTCACTATTGGGTGAAAAACTTTTTGCTCAGTATCTAAAAGATGTAAAAGGGCAGGTAAGTGTATTTGATTTAAACGGCAAGAAAGTAGATGAAATTGCGTTTACTGATATTGGAAGTGTAAGCGGGTTTTACGGAAGCAAAAATGCCGATACAACGTTCTATAAACTTACGGGATTCACAAATCCTGGCCAAGTATTTGCGTACGACGTAAAAAGCGGCGAGTCATCATTATTTAAATCCATCGATACAGGTGTTAATTATGATGATTACGAAACAAAGCAAATTTTTTACACCAGTAAAGATGGAACAAAAGTTCCCATGTTTATCGTGCATAAAAAAGGCTTGAAGTTAGATGGAAATAATAAAACGTTACTGTACGGGTATGGTGGTTTTAATATTTCACTGCTGCCCCGCTATTCAGTATCGCGCATGGTATGGGTAGAGCAGGGCAATGTACTGGCCATAGCTAACTTACGTGGTGGTGGTGAGTATGGGCAACAGTGGCACAATGCTGGGACTAAGTTAGATAAGCAAAACGTATTTGATGACTTTATCGCAGCGGGTGAGTATTTGGTTGAAAGTGGCTACACCACGCCTGAGAAAATGGGTATTCAAGGTGGCTCGAATGGCGGTTTGCTTGTTGGTGCGACCTTAACACAGCGTCCGGATCTCTTTTCTGCTGCCTTACCTGCAGTTGGCGTGTTAGATATGCTTCGCTATCACACACCTAGTGCAAATGCGCGAGCATGGTCCTCTGATTATGGGTTAAGTGAAAACAAAGACGAATTTGAAGCGCTTTATGCTTATTCGCCACTTCACAACACCAAGCCCGGCACGTGCTACCCGGCTACATTAGTCACTACCGGTGATCACGATGACCGTGTTGTGCCGTGGCATAGCTATAAATTTGCAGCTCAACTACAGGCTGACCAAAGCTGCGATAACCCAATTCTACTTCGTGTTGAAACTCGAGCTGGTCACGGTGCGGGTACGCCAACGTGGATGCAAATAGAAGGGTATGCCGACCAGTGGGCCTTTTTGGAGTCCGCTCTCAACTAGCACATATATACTGCTATTAAATAGAAGCCGCTTTAAAAAGCGGCTTTTTTGTTTGCATTTTAAACAAATGAACATATACTGTATAAATATCAGTATGGTTTATTTTGAGTCTTATCTTGGTTCGCTAAAAAGCGCAACGTTTAGGAGATAGTTATGCAAACAGGCATTAAAGCGGTTGATCAGCTTATTTCAAAACACGGCATTATGGCAGAATTCGGATCAGACACGTTTCAACGCCGTAGCCGCTTGACTGGGGGCGACGAGCGTGCAAATGGGTTGCCTTTCTGTATGTATCAAAAGGTGGTACATGCCCCTTTGTCTCATCAATTTACCGTGCATCACTTTTATATGCCGGGTAATAAGGGGAAATTAGCGAGCTTTTTGTTTAATGAAAAAGGGCAGTTAATTGAGCAGGTCTACTACCAGAAAGTTGCCCGCTGGGTGGAAGTGTGCAGAAAATTACAGCAGCTAGTACAAATGCCTACGTCTGATATTCATATGGCGGCGTAACAGATAAAAAAGCGGTAACGTTTCTCAACGTCACCGCTTTTCTACTAAATAGATAGGTAGCTACAATGGAAGAGAGTAGCTACTTAACTTGTCTTAGTAATATGTGTACTTGAACTCAACACCCCAAATACGAGGTTCGTTTACAATACCCGTTAAGTTTGCAAAGTCGATTGCACCTTTAACGTTGTCTTCGTCTGTTATGTTACGACCGAATAGCGCTACCGTGTAGTTGTGCGCAAAGTTCTCATAACCAATGCGTAGACCGCCTTCGAAATTGTCGTCTGTAGTAAACTCAACCGCTTCATATAGGAAGATGTTGGTTTCACCTTGGAACGCCCAATCAGTAAACACGAAGAACTCACCGTCATCACCCATAGGGATAGTGTAACGTGCAGTGAAGTTAAAGATTGATTCAGGTGCTTGCGGGAAAGGGTTTCCGTCAATGATTGCATTGAATCCATCAGGGCGCTCGTCAGTTACTGTACAGTAGCCAGTGAAGCCATCAGATGCGCTTGTACCACAAGGTGCAACCGTTAGAGAATCATCTTTGATTTCAGTGTGGTTGTAGCTGTAGCCAGCAGTAAAGGTAAGTTCGTCAGTCGCTAGCCATTGAGCGTCTACTTCAAAACCATAAGCTTCACCTTCGTCAGCATTCACTAGCGCAGTAAAGTTGTTACCACCACCAATGGCCGAGAACTGCATGTCATCAACGGTATAGTAGAACGCAGCAGCGTTTAGACGTAGCGTGTCGTCGAATAGGTCTGACTTAATACCCACTTCAAAAGAGTTGATCGTTTCTGCGTCTGCAACTGAAGGTGCACCTTCAAATGCAACGTCACGACCTTGGATAGTTTGCGCTCTGAAACCATTAGCATAGCGAGCAAAAACAGACATGTCGTCAGTTACACGGTAGTTTGCACTTAGTTCAAAGCTTGTTTGACCGTCATCTACGTTGATGTCTTCGTAATCCTGAACGGCAGCAATGCCTAGAACAACGGCAAAGCCGTCAACGTTCTGTTCGCCAACCACAAGAGACTTCTTGTCGTGAGTGTAACGGATACCACCTGTAACGTTTAGCTTGTCGTTAACTTGGTAAGATGACTGACCGAATACCGCCCATGTTTGGTTTTCATGGAATACCGTAGTCGCGCCAAAGAAACCGTCGATGCTGGTTACGTTGAACGATGCATCGTAATAGAAAGCACCTACTTGCCAGTTCATTGGATCGCTGGTGTTGCTTGCTAAACGAAATTCTTGCGTGTACTGCTCTAGATCGTCAAGGTTATCTTGAGTTACAAAGTTTTGTGAAGCAATCGCGTCGCCGTCGATGTCGCCAAGGCTTGAACCTTCAGCGGTTTCGATTGCAGAGATTGAAGTAAAGGTTACATCGTCCATGTCGTATTCTAGTTTAAGTGATGCACCTAAACCTTCGTAAGACTGTGGGTTGTTATCTGTACCGTTACCTTCTAGATCGCCATCGTAGCTTACTGTTTCGCGGTCGTAGCTATCGTTAAGGTCATTGCTGCCTTTATTAAAAACGTTTCCACGGAAAATTGAAGCAGTACCGTCTAAGTCGCGGCCGTGTACGTTGAGAAGTGCAGAGAAGTCCGCTGATGGCTCCCATAGAAGCTGTAAGCGCCATGCTTTTTCGTCGAAGCCGCCTAATGCGTCGTTTTGACCTGTTGCTGCGTTGTCGATGTAATCATCACGCTCTTGTGACAATACCGAAAGACGGGCAGAAAGTTCGTCAGTAAGACCGCCGCTAATAGCGCCTTCAAAGTTCATTGTACCGTATGAACCGAAGCCTGCTTTCGCGTAACCTTCAAGATCTTGTGTTGGTTTTACTGTATCAAATTTGATGATACCAGCAGTGGTGTTACGACCAAATAGTGTACCTTGTGGGCCACGAAGTACTTCAACTTGCTGAACGTCGAAAAGCGGGAAGCTTTTAAGTACCACGTTTTCCATTACCACTTCATCCATGATAATAGAAACAGGTTGTGATGCAGCAAGGTCGAAGTCGGTGTTACCTAGACCACGAATATAAAAACGCGGTGCAACACGACCATTTGATGACTCAGCATAAAGACCTGGTACGCGAACCGCTAGAGCAAGAATATCTTCACCGCCAGAGAATAGGCTTTCGAATTTCTCACCGCTTAGTGTCGCAACAGAAATAGGTACTTCCTGGATTGACTGAGTACGCTTTTGCGCAGTAACGGTAATCTGTTCAAGTGAGGCTTCTTTTTTTTCTGTCGTCGCGGCCTCTTGTGCAAGAACTGAAGAGCTGAACGCAGCACTAACGGCTAACGCTAGTGTGGCGATTTTGTGTGTTCTCATGTTTCCACCAAGATGATTTTAAATTTATACTTTTGTAGTGTTTTTAGCACAAAAAATAACAATCTATGCTTGGCGCTGCATTTTACACAAACTTTTACATAAAAACTTCAAATTTGTGCAAACCAAGGTGTTTTTCATCGAAAATGCACAATATTAGTTAGATTGAATATAATTAAAAAGCCTGTGTGCACAGGCATGGAACATCAAACTTAATAGAGAGATATTTTTTGGTGCAAGTAGTCTACTAACCATCTAAATCAAATTAGCCTCGCTTGAATTTCGCTCTGTATTGAGATGGTGATAATCCAGTAGTTTTTTTAAAGAGACGTGTGAAAGAACTAAGATCTTCATATCCCACCGCGCTGATTAAGCGCTCTAACGGCATCCCGGAGGTTTCCAAAAGCTTTCTCGCATGCTCAATGCGTAGCGACTGTAAATACTGACCTGGTGTAATATCACACGCGTTTTTAAAACGGCGTATAAGTGTACGTTCGGTCATATTATGCCTTTGTGCTAATTCGCCTAGCGTACATTTGTTCTGTACGTTTTTCTCTAAGAAGGATTGAACTGCTTTAATGTCCTTGTCTGAGTGGAAATGCCTCTGACGACTGCTCGCGTAAACAGTTTGGCTCGTTCTAGACACATCTAACACGTGGGATTTTGCCGTATCGCTCGCAATCTGATGACCACAGTAGCGTTCTATCAACAAGATAGATAAGTCAATCCACGCCATGCCGCCGCCTGCACAAAACACCGTATTGTCTTCAGTAACCATTTTCTCGGGTTGTAAGTTTACGGTAGGGTACATGGCCTTAAATTTATCTGCATATCCCCAATGTGTAGTGGCAATTTTATTGTCCAATAATTCAGATTGGGCCAAAAGGAAAGTGCCGGTGCAATTGGCGGCAATGTCGGCCCCCATTTTCTGCAGACGCCTTATGTGTACAAGCAGAGGCGCTGTGCTTTCTAGCACTTCATCAATATCGCCACCAATGGTGGGAATTAATAAGACATCAGTCTGTGAGACTTCTTCGATGGCGATATTGGGCTGTAGAACAACTTGATTAGAGCAAAGAATAGGCTGCCCATGGTGACTGGCCAACTGTACTTTGAACTGTGGTTTGGTTGGTAAGTTGTGTATTCGCTGCCAACTAATACCTGCGAAAGCAAATACATCGAGGGCTCCTGTAATGGCAGATGCCAAGGCTTGGTTAAAGCCGAGTACGGTAACGGTGAACTTCGTGTCATTCATAAAAATAATTCGAGTTATAAAATAAGATAAAACTCAGTGATTGTTGGCGCGATTGACCATTATTGTGTCATTAATGACAATAATGGCACGATAACGAATATGACACAATGTGTTAACAAGTTTTCGTAGAGGACAGGACACCATGGCCGACCAACTTATTCCCCGCCGTGAAATGCAATTTCAGCTGTACGAAGTATTAAACACCGCAGCCTTATGTGAAAAAGCTCGCTTCGAAGAGCACAATGTAGAAACCTTCAACGCTGTTATTGATATGGCCGAGAAGATGGCAGAAGAGTTATTTCTTCCTCATAATGCCGTTGCTGATAAAAACGAGCCTACATTCGATGGCACTAAAGTCTCTATGATTGACGACGTAAAAGTGGCCTTCGATACTTATAGAGAATCGGGCTTTATCGCGGGTCACTTCGATTTTGAAGATGGCGGCATGCAGCTTCCTGTTACCGTGATGAATGCCTGCGCGGGCTATTTTTTAGCGGCAAACCCATCGTCAACCGCTTATCCTTTCTTAACTGCGGCGGCCGCCAATGTCATTAAACACTTTGCCTCCGAAGATATCAAAAGTGCGTTTCTATCAAAAATGCTAGCGGGTGACTTCACTGGAACCATGGCACTTACCGAGCCCCATGCCGGTTCGTCACTTGCTGATATTCGTACATCAGCAAGGCCGCAAGATGATGGTACGTACCGAATCAAAGGCAGCAAGATTTATATCTCAGGTGGTGAGCATGAGCTTTCTGACAACATCGTACATTTGGTGTTGGCGAAAATTCCAGGTGGTCCAGCTGGTGTAAAAGGCATCTCCTTATTCGCTGTACCTAAATACCGTCTCGACGCTGACGGCAATCCAGATGTGCGCAACGATGTAACCCTTGCTGGTCTTATCCATAAAATGGGCTACCGAGGTACAACTTCAACCGCACTGACCTTTGGCGAAAATGGTGACTGCCACGGCTACCTGATTGGCGAGCCGCACCAGGGTTTGCGCTACATGTTCATGATGATGAACGAAGCACGCATTGGCGTGGGCTATGGTGCTGCCATGATAGGGTATCGCGGGTACCGTTACTCACTAGAATACGCAAAAGATCGTACCCAAGGTCGCGCTGCGCCTAATCTTGCGCCAGAAGACGAGCCTACACCTATTATCAATCACGGTGACGTGCGACGTATGTTGCTAGCGCAAAAGGCCTACTGTGAAGGCGGTATGTCCCTCTGCTTATACGGCAGCATGCTCATCGATGAGATGGAAACAGAAACTGACAGCGAAAAGCGCACCGAGCTTTCTCAGCTTTTAGATCTTTTAACACCCGTGTTCAAAGCATGGCCTTCGGAGTTTGGCCCTAAAGCCAACGATTTGGCAATTCAAATTCTAGGTGGTGCGGGCTACACCCGTGAATATCCTGTTGAGCAGTGCTGGCGCGATAACCGCTTAAACCCAATTCATGAGGGCACGAATGGTATTCAGGCGTTAGACCTGCTGGGAAGAAAGTTATGGCAGCACGACGGCAAAGGCCTTCAGGTGCTTCTTTCTCGTGTAACAAGCGATATGAAGCGCGCAGAAACACCGCGAGCGCAGGCACTAGCTGCAAAATTAAAACCTTATCTAGACCAGCTTGGCGGTTTAATCCAACAAGCAGCGGCAGATCTGCGCTCTGATAAACAGCCTGTTTTACTAACTAACGCGAGCTGCTTTTTAAATATCTTTTCAAGTTGTGTGGTGAGCTGGATTTGGCTGCGCCAGGCAAATGTTGCCGAACAAGCACTCGCTAATGGTGCTGGCGAGCAAGACGTTGACTTTTATGAAGGTAAGTTATCAGCAGCTGAATACTTCTTAAATTGGGAGTTACCGCTAGTCAGTCGCGATATTGAGGTGCTTTCTTCACGCGAGGCGACGTGTAACAACGTAAAAGCGAGTTATTTTTAATCGTTCAAATCAAGAAGCATGCGCAGTGACCAAAATTAACGGCGTTGCGCTTGTTCACTAAATTGGAGTACAGCTAATGAATGTAGCTGCAAATGTCGAAGGCAAGCATATTCTTATTACTGGTGGTGGCTCGGGTATCGGTGCTGCTTCGGCTCGCGTATTGAGTGCGCGTGGTGCAACAGTTGGTATTGCAGATCTAAACGAAGAAAACGCCAAAGCATTGGCTGAAGAAATTGTTGCCTCAGGTGGCAAAGCCTATGCGGTGGCAGTGGATGTTACCGAACCGGCTCAGGTAAAAGCGATGTTCGACACGGCGCTTTCTCATAACGACAAGATTGACGTAATTATTAATAACGCGGGTATCGACCATTTTCCAGCTCCGCTAACTGAAGTCGATGACGCCATGTTTATGAAGAATATTCAGGTCAACTTAGCTGGCGTGTGGTATTGCATGAAAAACGCCCTTAAGCATATGACGACGACAGGCGGTGGTCACATCATCAATATTGCCTCTGTAGCTGGATTGCGGTCTGCGCCTATGATTAGTGCTTACAGCGCTTCAAAACATGGGGTAGTGGGGCTTACTAAATCGGCGGCAGTGGAATACGCAAGGGCGAACATACGAATAAACGCTGTTTGTCCAAGCTTTGTAGATACCCCTATGGTGCAAGGCGTTTTATCAAAATTGGATGAAAGAGGCCAAAAAGGGCTTATTGGCGCAAATCCAATGAAGCGTTTGGGTAAACCAGAAGAGATTGCTAACGCCATTGCTTGGTTGTGTAGTGATGAATCGTCATTCATGACGGGTCAGTCCGTAGTACTCGACGGTGGTATGTTGGCCTAGAGCAGGCACCGCAACAAGCGTTAATAATAGAAATTAAGCACACAGCACTTTATCAGCAAGAATTAAGGATATGACAATGAAGAACCTTTTTGATTTAACAGGAAAAGTTGCACTGGTTACAGGTGCAAGTCGCGGTATCGGTGAGTCTATTGCCCGTTTGCTTGCCCAGTATGGCGCGCATGTAATTGTATCAAGCCGCAAAATTGACGGCTGTGAAGCTGTTGCTTCTTCAATTCGTGACGCAGGTGGTAAGGCGACAGCGCTAGCGTGTCATGTGGGTGAGATGGAGCAAATTACAGAAGCATTTAATGTCATTAAACGCGATTTTGGAAAACTGGATATTTTAGTAAACAACGCGGCAGCCAATCCTTACTTTGGGCATATCTTAGATACAGACCTTGGCGCCTACAATAAAACTGTAGACGTCAATATTCGTGGCTACTTCTTCATGTCGATTGAAGCTGGAAAAATGATGAAAGAGCAGGGTGGTGGCGTCATTCTCAACACGGCATCGGTAAATGGCGTAACACCAGGCGACATGCAGGGTATTTACTCTATTACGAAAGCTGCGGTCATCAGCATGACTAAGTCATTTGCAAAAGAGTGCGGTAGCTTGAACATTCGCGTAAACGCATTACTGCCAGGTTTAACCGATACTAAATTTGCGTCAGCGTTAACAACTAACGAGCAAATCTTGAAGCACGCGCTTAAAGTTATTCCACTAGGTCGTGTCGCTGACCCAGATGAAATGGCGGGCACGGTATTGTACTTAGTATCAGACGCTTCAACCTACACGACCGGCACGACAGTGGTGGTAGATGGTGGTATGCTAGCGTAATTAGATACAGTTACGAGATACGACCATGCATATATGGGTTGACGCCGACGCGTGCCCTGCAGTGATCAAAGACATTCTTTTTAAGGCAGCCAGACGTACCAAGCTGCCTTTGTCTTTGGTGGCTAACCATTCCATGTCTGTTCCACCAGACAAGCACATAACCTTAACGCAAGTGCCGTCAGGCTTCGATGCCGCTGACGATTATATAGTAGAGAAGTGTGAAGCGGGTGACTTGGTGATTACCAATGACATTCCATTGGCCGCTGATGTACTGGCAAAAAATGCGCTAGCGTTAAATAACCGTGGTGAAGAATACGACAAGTCGTCTATCAAGCAGATACTAGGCATGCGTGATTTTATGGAAACCATGCGCTCAAGCGGCGAACACACAGGCGGACCAAAAGCCTTCTCACAACGTGACAAACAAAACTTCGCCAACGCACTAGACCGACTCCTCACCCAAGGCCTCCGCAACCTCAAATAAAATAATGGGGTCAGAGTACATTTCTACAGGGTTATCTGATCAGAGAAAATTTTGGGGTCAGAGTACTTTAAATACTGAAAAAAGTACTCTGACCCTGAGGGATCCCCACGAATTTAATTTCATATGCCTCCGGCCCAGGCTGCGTCAACTATGGAGCTGTACCATTTGAGTGCAGCTTTCCACTGTCGCATAGTAAATCGTATTCGACAA
>NZ_JAKREY010000014.1:0-105752 GCF_022348265.1 Alteromonas sp. Cnat3-28 | reverse complement strand
CTACACGCTCAACTACACCCAATTTAAAAGCTAAGGTGTAATCACGCTGTGTACGCTTAGGTCTTTGATTACTTGAAGTTGTCATAAAGAAATCCTCTTTATGTCAACGTATTTCAGGACGGGACAGTCTTAAAATAAAAAGGAGAGCGCTCGCTCTCCTTTTTTTCGCCTTTATCAAAAGCTGGCGGTGAATTTCAGACTCAACGTGTGACAAAAGCAGAACGCATGCGGTGTTAAATGTTAACGCGTAAAGTTAAAGCGGGCAAAAAAGCGCTCAGCTTCGTCACTATCAAAATCATAGCCATTATTCGTCATCGCTTCCAAAGCATCTTCTACCGTTTCGTAAAAGCCATAAGGAACTTCGGCAGCGTCGTAGCACTGAGAAATCTGATGCTTAGTTGTCAGCATAATGTCGGTATCTAATATCACCACGGCAAGAAACGACAGGCCGCGGGTTTTTCTTACCCGAGTTTGTTTTACAAAAATATCAAAGGTGGAAGGGGGCATCAGGCTTTCACCGTAAAGACAGCTTACTTGTGCCCATTTAGCGCCCTTTTCGAATTTTGAAATGTCAGAAGACATCTTAACTACGCCATTTCTCATGGTTTCGTCATTCCACGGTCCGCGCGCTGAGAAGAGCAGCAACTGACCGCTTACGCTACATTCAAACTCGCCGTGTGGATTATTCATGGGGAATACCTTTAAGTCTTATATAGAAGTTAGCACTTTACTGCTATCACGCAACTAACCATTCGGCTAAAGCCAGCGCCCCTGTGTACTGCGCTTAATCGCCTAGCGATGTCGCTCAACGTTTAATCTTTATTGGCTGAATATATTCAGTAATATGGAGACGATAAATGCATCACTACAACGTGATCACCCCATAAAAAGAACGGATAAGAACAAATAGATTAAGGTGAGATATGTCTTTTACGAGAAATCACAGGTACCCGTCAGTCAAAAAACGGTTTGCTATATGGGCTGCACTATTTAGCGTAGGCACACTAGCTATGCCAGCCACAGCGCTTGCAAGCAATGAGAGAGAATCTCTTACTACCGACTCTGAACGCTATTTTAAATCGGAAGATATTTTTAATTTGGAATACGTGAGCGAAGTTCAGGTGTCGCCAAACGGTAAATATGTTGCGTATGTGCGCCGTTCAAACGACATTATGTCGGACAGCAGTCGAGCGAACGTCTGGCTAGCGTCGGTTGATGGAAAGTCACACCGCCCCTTACTGTCGTCGAAAAAGAGTTACTATTCTATTCGCTGGTCACCAGACGGTAGCAGATTGGCTTACCTTTCTAATGAAGAAGGTAAACCGCAATTGTATGTGCGTTGGATGGATACAGGGCAAACGGCACTCGTAACAAATGTCACCTCAAACCCAAGTAACATCACTTGGTCGCCAGATGGTAAGCACATTGCTTTCACTATGAGCGTTGATGCCAAGGAAAAGCCGCTAGACGTTAAAATGCCTAAAAAGCCTGACGGTGCAAAGTGGTCTCCTAGCTTTCAATATATTACCAAAGCGCGCTATCAAGCCGATGGCCGAGGCATTCTTGAACCTGCTTACACCCATATTTTTATTGTTCCTGCTGACGGAGGCACAGCACGACAGCTTACTTCAGGGAACTATCACCACAATGGGCGCTTAAGTTTCTCTCCTGATAGCGACAAAATCTATTTCTCTGCCAACCGCAGTGACAATTGGGAGTATGAGCCTGTTGAGGGGGACATCTTTTCTGTGGATATGATGGGTAATATCGCACAGCTTACCAACGACAAAGGCCTTGAATCATCGCCTGTCGTATCGCCTGACGGAAAGCACATTGCTTACGCACGCCGCGATGACGAAAAAGTGATGTACAAAAATAGCTATTTATATGTGATGAAGATCGATGGTACAGATGCTCAAAATTTAACAAAAGACATTGATAATTCAGTGTCTAACTTTCACTGGAAAGATAATAAGCACGTTTATTTTCAGCAGTCGGTTCGCGGTTTAGCGCAGGTAGATGTTGTATCGCTATCGGGCAGCGTAAAAGCCGTAGCTAAGGGGCTGGGCGGTACTACGTTAGGACGACCTTATGTGTTTGGCACTTATCACGCTGTTGATGATGTAGTGGCGTATACCAAAGGACGTACCGATCGCCCCGCTGATTTATATGTCACTACGCGAAACGAGCGACAGCTTACTGCACTAAACGAAGACGTTCTAGGTCATAAGCAACTTGGCGAAGTAAAAGAAATTGTCTATCCGTCTTCTATTGATGGCGAAGAAATCCAGGGGTGGTACATTCTGCCGCCAAACTACGACAGTTCGAAAACGTATCCGCTTATCTTAGAAATTCACGGCGGACCTAATCTCGCTTATGGCCCTGTCTTCACGGCCGAGCTACAGCGCATGGCTGCAGAGGGCTACGTGGTGTTTTATGATAATCACAGAGGTAGTACAGGTTATGGAGAACGCTTTGCATTGCTACTTCAAGGGAAATACAGTTCGGAATATGACTTCTCAGACCATATGTCGGGCGTAGATGCGCTTATTGAAAAAGGCATCGCTGATCCAGAGCGACTGTTTATTACTGGTGGTTCAGCAGGCGGCATTGCATCAGCCTATGCCATTGGCCTTACTAACCGATTTAAAGCAGCCGTAGTCGCTAAACCCGTTATCAACTGGTTATCGAAAGTGCTGACTGCCGATTCAGGTCTATATCAAATCCCTTTCCAATTTCCGGGTATGCCTTGGGATAATGTAGAGCACTACTGGAAGCGCTCACCGCTATCGCTAGTAGGCAATGTAACGACCCCCACCATGCTGATCACGGGAGTGGAGGACAAGCGCACGCCAATGTCTGAGACCGAGCAGTTCTATCAAGCGTTAAAGATTCAAAAGGTTGATAGCGTGCTGGTAAAAGTACCTGGATCGCCCCACGGGATCGCTTCTAAGCCATCTAGAATGATTGGTAAAGTTGAAAATATCTTGGCGTGGTTTAAAAAATACGACAGCGTGCAGTCACAAAGTACGCAAGTTGAAGCTCAATAATTAGTGTGCTGAGACTAAGTGGGGCTAATGCGCCGACTCAATCGGCTCAAGGCCCCATTTTTTTAGTATTCGCTCATACTCGCCATTCGCCTTTAAGATAGAGAGCGCGTTTTTAAGTGAGTTCACTTTGTCTTGCTCAGTCTTAAGGCCAGTGGCAACAAAAAGATCAGCACCCAATGCTTCGATAACATATTCGCTCGTTGCGTCGTTAGGATTAAAGCCTGCGTCGCTGATTTCATACTTTCCTGTCTCAAAATTGGCTAATGCGAAGTCAATGCGCCCCATATACAAAAGCTTCCACAGTAGTGCTGGCTCAGCAACCAAAGCGAGGTTTTTATTTTCTTCAAAACCTTCTTGCTGCAAAAACGATGCTGAGCCATAGCCGCGTATTGAGCCTACTCGGAACTGCTTCGCGTCGTCTAAGGAATTGACGTGTGCTGTCTCTTTCTGCTTTAAGCGGATCAGCGAGGCTTGCATGTGATTTACTGATGAAATCCACTCAAATTCATCTTCCCTGTTCGGTGTTTTCAATAAAGATAGAAGTACCAGATTGGGATTATCGAGGGTTTCTTGTACTGCACGGGCCCACGGCATGTGTTCCAACGAACTGCTAAATGGCAGCAGAGGTTCTAGTGCGTTTGCGAGGTCTACGTTGACGCCTTGTGCTTTTCCATCCTTATTAATCCAGTAATAGGGTGGGGTGACCTCGGTTAGAAAGTAGACATGGTTGGACGATGCGAAGGCAAATGAACTTACAATCAGCAACAAAAAAATCCAGATACTACGAAACATGACTACTGTTAAGAACCTATGAAAAATAACATCAATTGGAGGTTTTAGATAAGGTAATGCTAATGCGTAGTATACCGGTTTTATAGGCAAATAATACTGATATTTGCCTATAAAATGTTCAATTTGAGGTGCTGATAGTCGGTACTTGCTTATTCTACCGCGGGATGTAATTGCTCGATATCAGGAACAACTGTGAGTTTTAAATTAAGCGCTTTCCAGTAGTGGCTTTCTCGTAGCAGGTCAGCTGAGATAATAGGTTTTTCATCTAACCAGCCATCGGGGAAGGTAATGGTCAGTTCGTTCTTTTCTACATTAACAACGAGGTCAGGTACAAAACCCTCTTGGCGTTTAATATTAAGCAGTACACCCAAACGCAGTAACGCGATTAAATGCTTAACCGACTGCTCATCGAAAAGATTAAATGCGGGCAATTCATTGGTTCGAATTTTCTTTCTATGAAATCGCACGAGCGTAGCTAGCAGTAATTGTTGTTCCTGCGTAAACCCAGGCATGTCCACATTACCAAGAATATAGGCGCTGTGTTTTTGTATGCCTCGAGAGTTAATTTGCATGCCGACTTCGTGAAGTAAAGCTGCCCAGCCGAGCATGCTTTTAAAGTCACGCCCTTTAAGTTTCCATGCTTTTTCAACATCGTTGAAAAGTGAAAGGGTTGTATTAAGCACCATAGTGGCTTGGGACGTATCTACATCGTAGCGGGTTGCCAAACTACTCGCGGTTCTGCCGCGAATATCAGCGTGATGAAGCTCATCTTCCATCTGATAAAGCACGCCTTCGCGCAAGGCGGCAGGCGAGTACACCAAGCCTTCAATTTCTAGCGCTTTGAAAACGGCGATAAGAATAGCGAGGCCGCCAGCAATAACCACACGACGATCTTCACTTAAATCTGGGTAGCTTAATTTGTCTATATGACCTGCGCTTATGAATTGCTTCATTAAATTGCGCAAACTTTTAAGTGTCACCGGAATATCGTGGCCATTGGGTCTGTCTTGCTGACAAAGTGTAAACAGCGAACGAATGGTACCCGACGTACCGATACACTGAACCCAGCCCAGTCTGCGATATTTATTGTCTATTAACTCAAGCTCTTGCTGTGCAGCCGTGATAGCACGATCAAAGGATTTTGGCTTTAGCTCACCGTCAGGGAAAAAACGTTTGGTATAGCTTACGCAGCCCATTTGAAGGCTGCGGCAAAGTAAAGGCGTAAAACCTTCGCCAATAACGAACTCAGTAGAGCCACCGCCTATATCAATAACCAGCTGTTGGCCGTCGGAGTGGTTAGTATGTGCAACGCCTGAATAAATAAGTCGCGCTTCTTCTACACCAGAAATGACTTCGATAGGGTAGGGAAGGATATCTTTTGCTGCGCTGATAAAATCGCGGGCGTTACGCGCCCTGCGCAACGTGTGGGTGGCGACAATTCTCACGGAGTCGGGCTCAAAACCTTTCAGGCTCTCTGCTACTACTTTTAGCATAGCAAGCCCACGCTCCATCGCTTCATCAGACAAGATATCGTCGTCGTTGAGACCTTCGGCCAAGCGTACTTTTTGTTTAACTCTATGCAGAATCTGCACAGACCCAGCAACAATGCGTGCTACTACCAAGTGAAAACTATTTGAGCCAATGTCTAGTGCTGCGACTTTATTGACTTCGCGGGTTTCCACGTCATTAAAAACTGATTCGTGCTGGGTCATGTACTAATTTTCTATCCTACAAAGTGTCTTCTAGCTTCTTCAAATAGTCATAAATTTCTATTTGTGAGCGAAGTTTTTTACGATTTCCCCTGCGAACGTACTTGTTGCTCTGATCCTTGTCAATCACTCGAGCCTTCAGGGTGTCTTTAAATTGTAGTTCCATTATATCAACAATGCGCTGTTGAAGACCTTTATCATACACAGGGCAACCTACTTCAATGCGGTTATCCATGTTACGGGTCATCCAGTCGGCAGAAGAGATATACACTTTTCTGTCGCCGCCACCTTCAAAAATCATCACGCGTGGGTGTTCGAGAAATCTATCAACAATAGAGATAATTTCGATGTTTTCGCTTATTCCTTTTATCCCAGGATTAAGTGAGCACATACCGCGCACTATACCGCGGATCTTAACCCCCGCCTGGCTAGCCCGGTACAAATCATCAATGAGTTCTTTATCAACAAGGTTGTTAATTTTGAAAGTGATTTGTGCCTTTTGACCTTGGTTCAAATGCTGAATTTCTTGACGAATTAACGACTGAATTTTGGTTCTGGCGTTTAATGGCGATATTTGAAGATGCTGGAACTTGTAGCGTCGGTAAGGGTATTGAATAAGATCGAATACCGCCACCCCTTCATCGGCGAGTTCTTGATTACGGGTGAATAAGCTGTAGTCGGTATAGATCTTTGCTGTTTTCTCGTTGAAGTTACCCGTACCGAAATGCGCATAGTTCACCAAACTGCCCCGTTCTTCACGGGTCACAATACAAAGTTTAGAGTGAATTTTAAGAGTAGGCACGCCAAGTACAACGCGTATACCTGCATCGGTCATGCGCTTAGACCATTCGATATTTGCCTCTTCGTCAAAACGGGCGCGAAGTTCTACCACAACGGTTACTTTTTTGCCGTTGTCTACTGCGTCAATCAACGAGTTTACAATGCGTGAATTACTGGCAACACGATAAATATTAATACGTATGGTCTTAACATTCGGGTCGAAAGCCGCCTGACGCAAAAACTCGGTGAAGTGTAGGAAGCGATGGTACGGGTAGTATAGTAGTATGTCTCGTGCAGTAATGGCATCGAAAACGGTGTTGTACTTAGAGAATGCCTTGCTGTCGATAGCAGGCAGCGGCGTATGCTCTAAATATTCTCGACCCACATTAGGGAAGCCAATAAAGTCTTTAAAGTTACGATAGTGCCCAGCAGCGTGCATGGTATCTAGCTTGGTTATCTTAAGTCGCTTGCGCAAGTCAGATTTCATGTCCTCTGGCATATTCGTGTCGTAGATAACACGCACAGGCTCAGCGATAAGGCGCTGCTTCATACTTTCAGACATCTTTTCAACGAAGCTTTCGTCAATTTCTTCGTTGATAGAATATTCCGCATCACGCGTCATTTTAAACGAGAATGCTTCAATTTCGTCGAACTTCACGAAACCGCGGAAAATGTCTTCGATACACAGCTGAATCATGTCATCGAGCATAATAATGCTCTTCTTCTTGCGGCTTTTTTGCGGTGGGATCAGCATAAAGCGCGACATTTCAGAGGTAGGAACCTGAATAACCGCAAATTTAGGATTGCGGTCCTTTCTTCTAAGCGCCACATATAAATACACCGACGTACCGTTCAAACGGCTAAGTAGGTCGGTCTTCTTATCTATTAAAATAGGTGCAATGTGACGCAGTGCTTTGTTAACGAAGAAGTTGCGTACCCACTGCTTTTGATAATCGTCTAAATCGTCTTTTCGAAGAATATGTATGTTGTAGCGAGCTAGAGACTTGACCACATCCTTATGAATTTGGTCGAACTTTTCAGAAAGCTGGACTACCTTTTTCTGAATAAGCGCCATAAGAGCGGTTTGGCGTTCAGCTTCCTCTTCATTGCCGTCATTTTGCGCAATGGTAATTTGTCGTTTCACGTCAGCGGCGCGCACGCGATAAAACTCATCTAGGTTATTTGAGTAAATACCAAGAAAACGAATTCGCTCCACGGCGGGATTGTTTTTATCTGCGGCTTCTTGCAATACGCGTTCGTTAAACGCAAGCCAGCTTAATTCTTTGGGATAATATAAAACGTCGTTATCCATAATGTCTCAATTCACGTTCATAAAAATGGTCAAAGACTGCCATCAGTCAGTGACACTACTGTGACAACACGTATTCTGGTGCAAGTGCGCACGCATTGCGTTGTGGTTATTCCATTAACTTTCAATATGATAAGTTCGTAATTGTGATGCGCGGATAGTGTATGGCACCACAAATACGCCCTTGTTTTTATCGCTTCGCGGTAATATCCACCACCAAATCGTTAGCCAACGACTCCAGTGAGTCTTGCAATGCGCCGTCGTCAAAATCTTCTGGCACCGCAATTTCTGCTTTTGCTTTGAAAATCAGGCTGCCCCAGTTAGGCGCGCTTTCACAGTGTGAAGCAAAGGTGAGAATATTCAAATTGAACTGGTTTAAAACAGAGGTAAGCTCTTGGACAATACCGGTTTTGTCATTGCCCATTACATCAACCGTCAATTTGGTGGTGTTGTTATTTTCACTGCTCGCTACCGCTACAGATTGCACCGACAAATCTTTAATGGCGTCTAGCGCATCGCTTAAGCCCTGTTTGTTCTCATCGGCAACATGTACTTCTACAAAACCGGTGAACATTCCTGCCATATGCGCAAAGCTCGACCCTTGCCAGTTGCCCTTATGTTTGTATACACACTTAGCCAGTGCGTCTACTAAACCCGGCTTGTCTTTACCCATAATGCTTATAACCAATGATTGCATACGATGCTCCTTATTGGGCGTGTAGAGAAAAACTTTGATCGTCTTCCTGTTGGGTAATACCATAGGCGCAGAGTAGGTTGCGCGAAGGTAATGCTTTAAACTTTCACTTGCTATTAGCATAACAAAACTTACACTGCTCACCAGTGCAATTTAGAGTTATTCTTCTTAAAAATGAAGAATTTCGAAAATAAGAATTACTAAACAGCCGCATGACTTTCGACAGCAACAGCACAAACAAAAAACGCCAGCGAAGCGACAGGTGGTCACGCTATGTAGTGACCGGCTTCGGCGGCCTTGTTTTGTTGACGTTAGTTATTCTTATTACTCATCTAATCAGCCAAGCTCTGCCGTTGGCATATACCCCTAGCTTAAATCACCTGTTGAGCTTGAAAACGTCAGATAATGAAAAAATTATCAGCGCAGGCGACATCATTAACAGTCAGCCAATGCTGGTTAGGAAGTCTGACTGTCGATTGGGATTAAAGTTGCTTAAAGGCGATGCTCTGGTAAGTAATCACGATTATATCCGTCCTTGCGAGCATAGGCTGTCTTCCCACAGTGTGATGGGAGAGAACTATATCGTAGACGTTTCTCCCAACGCCCAAGTGAGAGTTTTACCGGTCAGATCGTTCAATATGACCGACGGTAGCGCAGAGGATATTGCCACAAGTACACCGCAAGCAGCGTTGTCGAACAGCATTACGTTCGCGCTTCCCAAAGGTGAGTGGGAGATACGCAGTGACTGGAGCATTGCACTGTCCTCAAAATGGGCAGTGGTTTCTATCGTTCAAGACAATAAAGTGTTTATCCGTTGGGTAAATCGGCTTCGTCCTACACAGGTTGTGGATAAACGGTTTCATAATATAGGCAGACTCGTATTGTTACCCGGCAGTCAGAGCGTGTTACTCCAAGTGGATGATGCGCTTTACCTAAATAGGCTCACGGATGAAGGGGCGTCACTACTGCCAATAGCAGGAAACATCACAGCGTCATTAGATGAGAAGATTGTATTCCCACTTGCTAAAGACCGCACCTTTTTCCTAATGAACAGCAATACACAGGCACTTACTCGCTGGGTGCTGAGCAAAAGCGATAAAGGCCTTACCTTTGAACAAACCTACCAAGTAGCGCTACCAGGAGAGAACGTTAAGGATGTGGCAGAACATGCCAGTATGAACTTGGTGGCTGTGCTGACCGATAAAGCAAGAGTGTTGTTGGTAAACCGTGTATCAGGCGATGTAGTGGCATCACAACAGATAGAGCGTTCTGCTGAGAATATCATTTGGTACGGCAATAAGCTTTATGGCTATTCAGATAGCACCTTATCAGTATGGGAAGGCAGGCACTTAAGCGGCGTTACTACATGGGCCTCTCTGTTTGAACCGCAGCACTACGAAGGGTATGAAACGGAAGAAACCGTATGGCAAACCACCAGTGCCTCTGATTTTCAAGAGGCAAAGTTTAGCTTAACACCGCTATTAATAGGCAGTATTAAAGCCTCTCTTTTAGCGCTGCTTATTGCTATTCCGGTTGCTATCGGTGCCGCAATTTACACCGCGTTTTTTGCTAAAAGCCGCCTTCGCAACGTTATTAAGCCGGCTATCGAATTGCTCGAAGCGATTCCCAGTGTACTCATCGGCTTCATCGCGGCTATTTGGTTGTCGCCAAAAGCTGAGCAGTTTTTATTTTCCTTTGCCTTTTTCCTAATCGTTATCCCTTTTGTGCTTATTGTCGTTGCCCTGGTGCAGCGTCCTGTTGCGGAATACTTACCAAAGAAGCTAAGACACGGAGCAGAGCTACTATTTGCTATAAGCGGAGTGTTCCTTTTAGGTTTTATTAGCGTGGAGTATGCGCCTTCGCTTATTTTCTCGATAATGGGGGGAGACGGGTTTACAATGCTTGCGGCCGAGTCCGATAGTCCCATCGGGAAAACGACTATAGTGGTAGCGTTAGCGTTAGGTGTGGCCATATCACCTAGTATCTATTCCCTTGCTGAAGATGCCATAAACGGCGTTCCAAATGATTTAAAACACGCCTCTTTTGCTTTAGGCGCCACACGATTACAGACCTTACTTCATGTTGTTCTTCACGTTGCACTACCGGGTATTGTTGCCGCGATTATGCTAGGTTTCGGCCGCGCGTTTGGTGAAACCATGATAGTCCTTATGGTGACGGGGAATACGCCAATCTCCAGCTGGGGCTTGATAGAAGGTTTGCGAGCACTTACTGCTAACTTGGCAATTGAACTTCCAGAAGCAGATGTATCATCGGCGCACTATCAAATTCTATTTTTCACCGCGTGTATTTTGTTCCTGTTTACCTTCTTGGTAAACACCATGGCAGAGCTATTGCGACAGCGTATAAGAAGTAGGGCGTACTATGGTTAATCGAACAACGTTTGGGTTAAGTGCGGTACAGCGTCAATCGTTAGTCATTAGCTTAACGGCTTTTTTCACCAGCCTGCTGCTTATTGCGCTAGTTAGCATTCTTATACTTATTAGTTTTCGAGGTACGGCATATTTTTGGCCAGAGCCCATCTATACGGTTACCGGTACGCATCAAGACGGCACAAGGTTTTCGGTGCTTGCGAACCTATTTGATGAATCGACAAATGAGGATGTGACACTTAAGTTCTCAGATGCTCAGCATCCTTATGGCTTTCAAGTCCAGTTATCTCGAGAGGAAATAGAGACTTCTCTACTTGCAAACCAAAGCGCAGAAATAAAACTGTTAGACGGCAGGCGTGTGTTGGCAATTCCTGAATACATCGTCGTGCCATCTAAACCGCCTCAACCTCTTGGTAACATTGACATTGTGCTAGAGGAAGTGGCCCAAATAAGCGCTCAAATTGAAGATTTAAATACGCAACACCTTGCACCTATTCACGAAGCGCTATCTCAATTTGATAAACGTAATGTTGTTGCCGACGCGCCAGCAAGAGAGCGTTTAGTGGCATCGTTTGACGAATACCAAAAGCGTGTGGAAGCGTTAGAAGCAACACGAGCCGAGTATACCTTATTGGTAAGTTTTGCTGACGAAACGCCGTTTGTTATTCCCATATCTAGTATTCAAGATGTGGATTTTGTCAGTCGTCTAAGTACATGGGAAAAGTGGCAGGTGGCGTTTTCGGAAATCGGTGTTTTTCTCACCGATTCCCCTAAACAAGCGAATACCTCAGGTGGCGTCTTCCCTGCGTTGTTTGGTACTGTACTCATGGTATTTTTAATGACCATCATCGTAACGCCCTTTGGTGTATTAGCCGCTATTTACTTGAGCGAGTATGCACCTAACACGGCGCTTACCACTATTATTCGTGTCAGTGTAAGCAACATGGCAGGTGTACCTTCTATTGTTTACGGCGTATTCGGCCTTGGTTTCTTTGTTTATACCTTGGGCGGCAGTATTGATGAGCTATTGTTTAGTGACACACTGCCAGCACCCACAATGGGAAGCCCTGGCGTTTTCTGGGCTGCCTTAACCATGGCAATTTTGACCTTACCTGTAGTGATTGTGGCGACTGAAGAAGGCTTGCGCAGGGTGCCGGAAGGGTTGAAAGCGGGCAGTTACGCATTAGGAGCTACCAAAATTGAGACTATAGTGCGTACCGTATTGCCTATTGCGTCTCCGGGTATTATGACTGGCGTAATTTTGGCGATTGCGAGGGCGGCAGGTGAAGTAGCGCCACTTATGTTAGTGGGGGCGGTCAAGTTTGCGCCAACCTTGCCTATAGATGGAGAGTTTCCTTATCTCCACCTTGATAGGCAGTTTATGCATTTGGGCGTGCTTATTTATGACGGAGCGTTTCACAGCCAAACTGATGGAAAGAGCGCAAGCATGATGTTTGCCGCTTGCTTGCTTTTACTCGTGGTGGTGTTTGTATTAAATATTCTGGCAGTTGTACTTAGAGCGCGCCTGCGCAAACGCTATCTCAAAGGATAATACAGGTTTTGTAACATGTTGAAGTTGTTTGAACACAATACGCTGAACGTTAACGACATTGGTGAAGAACAAACTGCGGTAGAGGTTAAAAACCTCAACCTGTGGTTTGGCAACAAGCATGTGTTAAACGACATCAGTATGCGGATCCCAAAAAACAAAATCACAGCGTTAATTGGTCAAAGTGGTTGCGGTAAATCTACACTCATTAGCTGTTTCAATCGCCTTAACGATTTGTATGACGGTTGCAAATACGATGGTGAAATTATTATTGATGGGCAAAACATCAATAGCCGCAAAGTAAATGTGTCACGCCTAAGAACGAACGTGGGCATGGTTTTTCAGCGACCCAACCCCTTTCCTATGAGCATTTATGAGAACGTGTGCTACGGGCTTAAGCTTCAAGGCGTTAAAATTCGTCGACACTTAGACGACGCGGTGGAAAGCGCACTGAAACAGGCGGCGCTGTGGGACGAGGTTAAAGATCGTTTATTTGAATCCGCTCATGTTTTATCTGGCGGTCAGCAGCAGCGTTTGGTGATTGCAAGAGCACTAGCGTTGAAGCCTGACATTCTACTTCTTGATGAACCCACCTCGGCCCTTGACCCTCTGACCACGCTTTTTATCGAAGAACTGATGGATGCATTAAAGAAACAATGCACCATTATTATCGTGACGCACAACATGCAGCAAGCGGCTAGGGTAAGCGACTACACCGCCTTTTTCCATCAGGGCAGGCTGATAGAATATGCAGACAGCGATACGCTGTTTACTATGCCAGAGAAGAAGCAAACCGAAGACTACATAACGGGGCGATATGGATAACGTAGCAGTAGGTGTGTGTTCTAACATGGGTTTGCGCCGTAATGCTTCAATTTGGCAAGATGTAGCGGTTTGTCACGATAGTTCTGCCACAGGTAGCGGCACGATTGATTGTCGTTATTCGTTATGCTTACGCCGCGAGGAGAAAACACCATGCGACAGGTAGCCTTAAACACGCATATTTCGGGTACGTTTAATATCGAGTTGGAAAACTTGCGTAACTCGGTATTAACCATGGGGGGCGAAGTTGAACAGCAGCTGGTGGATACGTTAAAAGCGGTAAAGCACAATCATGCCGCTCTGGCTGAAAAAGTGGTGTTGAACGACTTAAAAATTAACTCCATGGAAATTCAAATTGACGAAGAGTGCTTGCGCATTATTGCAAAACGTCATCCTACCGCCAGCGATCTGCGTTTAATTATGACCATTTCCAAAGCCATTACCGATATAGAGCGAATGGGCGATGAAATCGAGCGTATTGCCAAACTAGTAACGCGCAATAAGTTGCCGAGCTCAGATACCATTAAGAGCAGCATGTTACTTATTGGCGAGCGCGTGGCCGCCATGATGCGCGGCACATTCGACGCTTTTGCTCGTCAGGATGAGGCTGCGGCGTTAGAAGTGTATGACCAAGACAACCGCATTGACAGTGAGTACAAACGGCTGCTGTCGTATACCACCTCCGAAATGCAGAAAAGCACTGACGACATGCAGGATTGGCTGGATGTGTTGTGGGCAATGCGCTCGTTAGAGCGAATTGGTGATAGATGTAAAAACGTGTGTGAATATGTGGTTTATCTCACTCGCGGTACTGATGTTAGACATACACCGCTGGAAAATATGCAGCAAAAGCTGGAAGATTTGACGTAAACCTGTCCAAATGGTCAGTGTTATTTTGCGTAGTAATATTCAAATATGAAAGTTCGTGAAATTTATTTGTCATAAAACTGAAATATTTGGTGGTTTTATCATCGCATTCAAATAATTCCGCATACTTTTATCGTTTTTCAGTGATTTTCGCTATGGCTTCTAACATGATTACGTTATCATGCGCCGCAGCCAAGAACAGATCGTGCAAAATTTAATCGAACCTTATGATAAAACACAATTTGTCTTTAACTTCATTCTCTAGCCTTTGTGGTGAAGAGATCATGCTACTTACTCAAGTAGCGTCCAGCCTAAATCGCGTTTAGATCGGGAGCGATTATCCGTGGAATTTTTTGAAAGTTATGGCCTAATTCTTATAATCCTTGCCGCCGGCGTTGGTTTCGTCATGGCATGGGGTATTGGAGCGAATGACGTTGCCAACGCAATGGGTACGTCAGTAGGTTCTAAAGCTTTAACCATAAAACAAGCCATTATCATTGCAATGATATTTGAGTTTGCTGGCGCCTACCTAGCAGGTGGCGAAGTAACGTCTACCATTCGAAAAGGGATTATCGACTCAACCTATTTTATAGACATACCTGAATACCTTGTATTAGGCATGATCTCATCACTACTTGCAGCTGGAATCTGGCTTGCGGTAGCGTCATGGTTGGGGTGGCCTGTATCTACCACTCACTCAATTATCGGTGCAATCATCGGTTTTACTGCCACTGGCGTCAGCATGGACGCAGTAGCATGGGACAAAGTGGGTGGTATTGTTGGTAGTTGGGTAGTAACCCCAGCTATTTCAGGCATCATTGCTTATCTTATTTTCATGAGCGCGCACAAGCTCATCTTCCAAACTGCCTCTCCGTTTGCAAATGCTAAGCGTTATGTGCCGTTCTATATGGCATTAGCGGGCTTTGTGATGTCGCTTGTTACTATCAAGAAAGGCCTTAAGCACGTTGGTTTAGAGCTAAGCGCTGTTAACGGATATGTGCTGGCGATTGCTATTGCCGTAGCGTTGGGCTTCTTGGGTAAATGGTTTATCGGCCGTATGAAGTTCAGCGGTTCTGAAGATGCAGACCTACAGGCGGCTAACGTTGAGAAAGTATTCGCACTTCTAATGGTAGTAACAGCCTGTTGTATGGCGTTTGCCCACGGTTCAAATGATGTAGCTAACGCTATTGGACCATTGGCTGCGGTAGTTAGCGTAGTAAGTAGTGGCGGCGAAATTAACTCTAGCACTACGCTTGCACCTTGGATCCTTCCTCTTGGTGGTTTAGGTATTGTTGCGGGTCTTGCGCTATTTGGACATCGCGTTATCAAGACCATTGGTCAAGGTATTACACACTTAACACCAAGCCGCGGTTTTGCAGCAGAACTCGCTGCAGCGTGTACGGTAGTTATCGCATCAGGTACGGGTTTACCTATTTCGACTACCCAAACGCTTGTAGGAGCGGTACTAGGTGTAGGTCTGGCGCGTGGTGTATCAGCGCTTAACCTAGGCATTGTGAGAAATATCGTCGTATCGTGGATTGTTACGTTGCCTGCAGGCGCAATCCTCTCGATTATTTTCTTCTACATTCTTAAAGCGTCGTTTGGCGTAGCGTAAAACACAGCGCTTACAAACGTTCGTATTAAGCGAAAAGAATTAAAAAAGGCCGTGCTTGAAGTGAAGCACGGCCTTTTTGTTTGTGGAATGTTTTCTTTAATCAATAGAGATAGGCGTTTCAAAGCCACGGGGTTTAACACCCACAACGGCACACTTAAGCTGATGGATAGTTTCTTCTGCGGTGTCGCCCATGATGTAGCCAGGCACACCTAAACGTGCCACTGTGCCCATAACAATAATGTCGGTATCAAGGGATGTGGTTGTGGCTGCAATTTCTCTTCGAGGGTAACCGTGAACAATGTGCTTCTGAGGTTTCAAATACTCTAATACATTGTCATCCAATTCATTGCCTAGTTCTTCAAGCAATTTGTCTAGTTCCGATTCACGCTCGGCATGGATTTTTGCAAGATCGGTTTCCATTCTATCGTTATCAACCGATATGAAACCGTCTCTTGCTATGTTCTCAGGAACCGCATCAAAAACGTGAACAATGTGTAGCTGTGCAAACTCTAACAAGGCTATTTGGCTTGCGTGACGCAAAATGTCGCGATTAAGATCGCGCCTAATAGACACTTCATGCTGTGGATAGTGATAGTTCAAATCCAGTGCTGCAACTACGTTTTTGTACTGACTGCGAGGCTTGTGGTTAATGATCCAAACCGGGCAAGGGCATTTGCGGAATAAACGCATGTCTAAGCTTCCGAACAACTTATCTAGAAAGCTCTCTTCTGCCCGTTTAATTACTAGATCGATATTGTTCTTTTTTACATAACGCACAACGTCAATAAGCGGCTGACCTACCGTTACCGCGGTAGACACAGGATAGTGTTTTCCCCAGCTTTCCGCTTGTTCTTTTAACCAATGCTGGGCTTGGGTTTCCATGGTTTGCTGAGAATCAACATAAGAGAAAGACTCCATAACCATACTGGCGTTGGGCGGTAAAGATTCTAACGAAAGCATAATGGTAAGCGAGGCTTGATGCGCTTTGGCGATATGCAGTGCTTGGGCTACCGTATCATCTTGACGATGCGAGTCACTCAATACGCATAAAATGTTCTTATAATGTCCTTTCATACTGCCCTCAATAGTTAATCGCTCTATTGACTGAATGATACAAGAGCGGGTCTTACTTCGCTGTAAAAATATGTTGCGTATAATGCTTTAATTTAATCCTAACGCTACTTATGGGGGCTTTCCAGCGCGAAATGTCAAATTCTCAAAAGCTTCTTATAGATTGCACAATAAACAGAATTATCTACCTCTTTTTTTAGGATGTTGTATACGTACAGCTGCAAATAATAGAAGATCGCTCTCGTTAACCATGGGCATCAACCCTAGGCGCTATTTAATCTTTATGTTAGATTAATCCAATATTTTTTAATCCCTTTTTAAATAATTGTGAGATGCCCATGAAATGGCCTAATCTTAAGCACCTGCACTATTTGGTGACGCTACATCAAGAGCAACATTTTCACCGTGCTGCACAGCGCTGTAACGTAAGTCAGTCAACATTGAGTACGGCCATTCAGAACCTTGAAGAGCACTTCGGAAGCCAACTTCTTGAGCGTGAACATAAAACCTTTGTGTTTACATCGTTGGGACTAGATATTGTTGAACGCAGTAAAGTGCTACTTCAGGAAGCGGGAGAGCTGGTTGAGTATGCGCAAAACGCGGGCAATTGGCAGCGAGGCACCTTAAAACTAGGTGTTATTCCAACCATTGCGCCGTTTCTTTTTGAAGGCATGATGGGGGCGTTTTCTGCATTTTTACCCGAGATCAACTTAGAAATGCAGGAAGACACGACGGAGAAGTTGCTACAGCAATTGACCGACGGCAGATTAGACTTACTTATTCTAGCGTTGCCAATGGAAACACCAGGGTGTAAACAGATGGTCTTGGGGCATGACCCGTTCCATCTTATTGCGCACAAAGATATGGCTGAGCAACTACCTAATCCTGTCGACATTTCAACCTTGCCGAAAAAGAGTATTTTCTTACTACAGCAAGAGCACTGTATGACCGGGCATGCGGTAAGTGCGTGCAATCTTCAGCACAGCGACCAAATTAGCAGCGTAGCGGCTAGCAGTTTGTATACCTTGGTGCAATTAGCGAATAGCAAAATGGGCTACACCTTCTTACCTGAACTTGCGATAAACCAGTCTATTCTTGAGCACACAGGTCTTAAGAGCTTCCCCGCTGAAGAGCAGGGGTTTCGTGAGATTGGCTTAGTATGGCGTTCAGGCACTACGCGTATGCAGCTGTTTCGTCGTATCGGTGAAATTATCTCGCCACTGTTGCCTATTCCTACACTAAAATAACCTTGGCGCTGAGCGCGCTACCTTTCATATTTATCTAAAGCGGTTAAGCCTATAGGTTCAGCCGTTTTTTATTGCTGACATCAATTATTGTCTTGTGCACCAACTCCAAAGAAGTTCTTCATCCATCGCTTAAAGCACAGTTTCATTGGCGTTATTCCCTAAATGACAATTTATTTATCAATTAAACAAACTTTTTTGCAAAGCTTATCGACTTAATGGTTAAGTAAAAAAACAGAGCGTAAAAACGGGGAACGGCGTGTTTAATAAACGAGATGAAAAACTCGTGGAACAGGCATTAAAGGGTAATAAAAAAGCGTGGTTTACGCTTATATCTCGCTACGAAACCGCTATGTATCAATACGGTATTCGAATGACAGGGAATAGCCATGATGCAGCAGATTTAATGCAGGAGATTTTTATCTCTGTGTTTCGCAGTCTTGCTTGTTTTAAAGGTGAGGGCAGTTTTAAAAGTTGGCTCTATCGCATTGCCCACTGTCGCTGCGTTGAACTGTATCGCAAGCGAAAGCCGCATTCTGATATTGACGATATACAGGCGCCACTTTGCGGTGCGCCATGCCCTGAAATGCAGCTTTATAGCGACAGAGAGAGTAGAGCATTAACGCAGGCTATGCAGACCCTTCCTTTGGGCCAAAAGGCGGTGGTGGAATTGAAGTTCTTCGGCCACTTCACGTTCGAAGAAATTGCACAGCAAATGGATATCTCAGTAAATACCGCTAAGTCGCGACTTTACGCAGCCTTAGCAAAGTTGAAGTTGGAGTTGGAATAATGACCTTATATGACAAAGAAGCCTTATTCTCAGCTTATCTGGACAACTCGCTTGATAGCGAGCAAGAAAAGCAGTTTAACGCGTTGTGTGATTCAAATGCTGAGTTCGCGCAGGCGGTAGAAAATAGCGCCCGTTTGAACAGCGCAAGCTCAAGCTTCGTTGCTCCGGCACTTCCCCAGTGGGACAAAGAACAGACCTTTTTTAAGAAAGATGAACCACGTTCGCTGTCGTCTTGGTTTAGCTTGCCAGCGTGTGCCATGGCCATGTCGGCCTGTGCGCTGTTAGCCGTACTCACCGGCGCAAAGCTGTCGTATAGCGATAGCGGTATAGCGCTTACGTTTTCAAACAAAAGCGCCAACACAGTAGATGAAATGGTTGAGCAGCGCGTTACGCAGGAAGTTGCTAAAGCTTTAGGTGAGCAACGTGATTTCTATCAACAAGCAAACCAAACACTATTCAAAGAATACGCTCAGGCGCTATCTACACAGCAGCAACAAAGCAGTGCAGAGCTTACTAAGTACTTATTAGCGTCGAGTAGAGAAGAGCGCAAACACGACTTTGCCGAGCTTATTAAATTTATCAACGAGCAGCGTATTGACGATCAAAGATTCTATGCACGCCAATTTACGCGTCTACAGGATGAAATTGATGACATTGAAATAGGGTACAGCGCGGTAAGTTTACCTAACAGGCGTTCTGAAGTGCCATTAACCATGCCGTATGAAACAAACAATCCACAGTCGTCGCTAGATGATTAATGTAATTAGGTGAAATTATGAAACGTTTATTAACTGCTTTACTACTTTGCTCTGCTGCTGGTGGTCTTGCGAACGCACAAAGTGCGCAAAAATATGACACGCTATCGAATGAATTAGAAATAATGTCTGGGGTACTCAAAACGTCCTTACGACAAAATGCCGCGACTGACTCTTGGAGAGTGAGTCAAATTGAAACCAGCTATCTTGCTGGGCAGGGGGCGGTATTTACTTTTTCAGTAAGAGGCCAAAGCGGTAACTGGGTACGAGAGATAGAAACGCTGGTAGAAGGATTAGTTGCCACCGTGCCACCTGCACCGCCTGCACCACCAGTTCCGTCTGCAAATTCGTTTAGTGATGTAGATGACATTGTGTTTGAAGCAGCCAGAGAGTGGGAAGCTTACGCAGAAGAAACCAGCCATCGTTTTTCTCAGGCGTTTGCTGACAACAATAGTCGCTTACGCGACTTGCGCAACATGCAGCGTGAACTTGCCTGGGAAGCAAGAGAAGTAGAGCGTGAACTGCGAGATATTACCTTCGAATTGCGTCACGCTGACGAGGCGCGAAAAAAAGAATTACTCGTGCAAAAAGAGCAGTCTGGAGAGCAGCTTAAGCAATTAGAAGCGAAAGAAAAAAGCATGAAGGATGAGCTTAAAGCAATTGAAAAAGAGCAGACTAAACAAATGGAGGCGCGTAAAGCGCAGCAGCAGCAAGCTTACAAAACGTTTCTGGCCGGTTTTGAGTCGGGCATGAGCGAGACCTTATGCAGATTTGGGTCAGGCTTACGCGGTCTGCCGGAAAATGAACATATCAGCATGGTGCTGAAAGATTTTGAGATGGACGAGAGCCGCGAGCGCAAAGACCGAATTTATGTATTTACTCGTGCTGATATAGTGCGCTGTGTTCAAGAAAAAATAGACGCGAATAAACTTCTCACCAACGCTAATATTTATCAGTTTTAAATAAATAAGCTCGGCGCACTTATGAACGCTTTGCTTTGTTAAAACAGCACGCGCGCCTTCGTTAATGAACGTTGATAACGAAGGCGCGCTTTTTATTGGCCTACATTTTAGGTGCAATATGCCCTAATTCTGCTGCCCAAGTGAGTTCGGATCTCTTAAGGTTATTTGCCGCACTAGCGCCAAAGCTGTGCAGCGCATTGTAAGCGCTATTAGATGGAACACGGCAATAGTGGCAAAGTGCATAGAACAAAAGGCTACAGCGGTGCTGTGAGCCATCGCAGTGTAAGTATATCTTCGCTCCTTCGGTCAACATTTGAGATAGTTCATGAAGGTATTGATGAAGGTGTACGTCTTCGGTGGGGGACTCTGACGACGGGTGTAAAAAAGGAACCCAAAGCCACTCTAGCCCAGCTGCGACAGAATTGTCGCGTATAACTGGTGCATGTTCTTCACTGGTCTGAACCGTTGCAATATGGGTAACACCCAGTGACTTAAGGCGTTCAAAATCACTTTCAACAGGTTTTTTACCCAGGCATATATGCCCTGCGCTTAGAGAAAACCACGCGATATTCGGCTCTACTGTTGGGCTGTCTTCCTTTTTCTCAGCGTCTTGCTTGTTTGTTAGCATAAGTTTTTACATGGTTTTGGCATAGCAGCTTAATTTGGGCCTTTTGTTAAACGACAAAATAATAAATTGAAAAATAGTGGCAGCTACATCCGCCAATCACGAACATGTGCCAAATTGCATGAGTGTACTTTACCTTTTTTGCCACGTAAAAGCACACGCCTACACTGAAACACAGCCCGCCTGCTACCAATAACCATAGGCCAGCACCGGGAAGGGCGACATAAAGAGGGTAGATAAGACCCAGTGCAATCCATCCCATCAGCAAATAAGTCATCACGGATACCTTTGGGAAACGGTGCTGCGCGACGAGCTTAAACGCCACGCCGCCAATTGCCAAGCTCCAGATAATCGCGGTCATAGTAATACCCAACACGCCACCAATCGAAACCAGTAACAATGGTGTGTAAGTACCTGCTATCAATAAGTATATTGCGCTGTGGTCAAATAGCTTAAGCCATCCCTTTGCCTTTTGATGGGAAATGGCGTGATAAAGGGTTGAGCTTAAAAACACCAGAATGAGTGTAGAGCCATAAATAGCTGCAGTAGTTAACGCGAGCGTATCTTCCGCTCGATACAACATAAATACTAAACCCACGATAGCAGCAATAAAGCCAACCCCATGACTAATACTGTTCAGCCACTCTTCCAGTACAGAGTAGGCTTTTGCAGGAATGCTTTTTGATTGCGGCACAGCCTGTGTCTGAATCTGTTCTTGGATCATCACAGCTCCTGTTTTTTTATTTCTAAGAATAATGGGTAGTAAATGCCCTTAAAGCCTCTTGTCGCACTTTCTCGATAAGAAATGCGAGCATTTCAGCGACTAGCGCTTTCAATTGAAGCGCGCAGTTCAGCATTTTCCCTACTACGTCCATTAGGACAATTATAGCGCACACTTGTTCGCTCAATGCGAAAATAATAACAGAAAACGTCAAAAATCTGATGACAATCAGATTACAAAAAGAGGTTAAAATACCAATATGCATAGATAATTGCCCACTCACAAGGCGCTGGTAAGTTTCCTAGCAAAGCATGGGAATGCAGGGCTGAGTGGTGATTATCTATCCGGACTGGTTTAAATCTGCATTCTCGAAACAGCCGCCTAATTTGTCCAGTAGGACTTTTAACGTACGGCTTTCATCTGCAGTCATGCCATTGAGCTTGCAGAGCATCTGCGCAGGCACGTCTTCTGCTATGGCTTTCTTCTTCTTGCCCGTTTCAGTGAGTTGAACGCGCTTAACGCGTTTGTCGGCTTTATCTTTAGTGACAACTAAGAAGCCTTTGTCTTGTAGCTTTTTAAGAATCAGCGACATAGCACCACCGTCTATGGCCGTTCTGTCTAAAAGCTCGGCAATAGTAATGCCGTCATTTTCCCATAGCGCCATTAACGTCACATATTGAGGATAGGTGATATCCAGCGCTTTAAGAAGGGGGCGGTAAGCACGAGTGAATGCATTCGACAGCGTATAAAAACGGTGGCAAAGCTGATTTTCCAACTTCAATAATTCTGACATGACGCTTAACCCTTATCGATACGGCTTTTTCTTAACAATAATATTTTGCATACAAATCACTTGATCTACAAGTTGGTTTGATGATAATTTATTTTGCATGCAAAGTATTTGTTTAAATAAACCTATGAGGAGAGTAACTATGCATAAACTTCAACAAGTCGTTTATACCGGAAGTGCAATAGCAACGGGTGGTCGTGAAGGAACAGCGAAATCAAGTGATGGTAAGCTAGACCTTAAACTCTCTACACCTAAAGAGTTGGGCGGTGCAGGTGGAGAAGGGACGAACCCTGAACAAATGTTCGCAGCGGGCTATTCGGCGTGCTTTATCGGTGCACTTAAGCATGTGGCTGCATCGCAAAAAATTAAGCTGGCCGATGACATTAGTGTAACTGGCAACGTTGCAATTGGACCTATTGAACAAGGCTTTGCTATTGCAGTAAAACTGACGGTAGATTTGGGCGATATGGACAAAGCACAAGCGCAAGGCTTGGTGGAAACTGCGCATCAAGTATGTCCATACTCAAATGCGACCCGCGGTAACATTGAAGTAGATATTAGCCTTGCTTAATTAAACGGCAAACGAGTCAGCGGTTAACGCAGATAGTTAATGCCCTCGTCGGATAGCTACGCCTTCGTCAGATGGCGTAGCTGTCCTGCACTTATTCACGTTAACCCTTACTGCTTTTCGAAATATAGCGCAGTTACAACGCAGCTCTTCGAATTAGAGTCGCCAGTCATATAACAGATTGATACACTGAGGTAGTATCAATCATCCTTTAGGAAGTTATATGAAAAAATACGGATTACTGGCTACATTCGTATGCGCGCCTGTTTTGTTCGCATGCAGTGACAACAGCAATGTAGACGCAGCCAAGACAGACAAAGATCAAGCCGTCAGCGTAGGCTCGATTTCAGACACTGAAGCACAAAATGTTGCAGTAGCAAACCAAGCTGATGCGGCTATTGCCTCTGGGGTAGATTATCACTCCTTCGCGAACCCTAATGAGATTCGGGTTACCCATCTCAGCCTAAACCTAACTGCAAACTTTGAGACCAAGCAGCTTGTTGGCGACGTAACGCTTGATGTAAAGCGTGAAAAGCCCGACATCAACACACTGGTGTTAGATACGCGAGCATTAGACATTCAAAGTGTTACCGTAGACGGTGAAAGTGTTCCTTTTGAAATGGGAGAGGTTGACCCTGATTTAGGTACACCTCTTACTATTACGTTACCTAGTTCCGCAAACGCAGTAACGGTTGCGTATTCAACCTCACCTGAAGCGTCTGGCGTACAATGGTTAACACCAGCGCAAACTGCAGGTAAAAAGCACCCGTTCCTGTTTACCCAAGCGCAAGCGGTTCACGCGCGAAGCTTCATTCCGCTTCAAGACTCACCGCAAGTACGCGTAACCTATGACGCGACCATTAAGACACCTGAAGCGCTGTTGGCGGTAATGAGTGCGTCAAACGATCCCTCCACCGAGCGCGATGGTGAATATGAGTTCACCATGCCACAGCCTATCCCTTCGTATCTTATTGCGCTGGCTATAGGTGATTTAGAATTTAAAGCCATGGGTGAGCGTACCGGTGTGTATGCTGAGCCTGCGCTACTTGAAAGTGCAGCAAAAGAATTTGAAGACACTGAGGCGATGTTAGAAGTAACAGAAGAGACCTATGGACCTTACCAGTGGGACCGTTACGATCTATTAATTCTACCACCGTCATTCCCGTTTGGCGGTATGGAAAACCCTCGTTTGTCGTTTATCACCCCAACGGTCATTGCTGGTGATAAAAGCTTGGTTTCATTGATTGCTCATGAACTGGCGCACAGCTGGTCTGGTAACACGGTAACAAACGCTACATGGCGTGATCTGTGGCTAAACGAGGGCTTCACAACCTACTTAACTTACCGAATTATGGAAATGATCTACGGTCACGATCGTTTTAAAAAAGAAGCGGTGCTCGGTTATCAAGACCTGGAGAATGATGTTGCTGCATTAGAGGAAAATGATGAGATCCTGGCTATTGACCTTCGTGGTCGCAATCCGGACGATGTTTTCTCAAATATTCCCTATGAAAAAGGCGCACTGTTCTTACGTGAAATTGAACAAAAGATTGGCCGAGAAAACTTTGATGCTTTCTTGATGCAGTACTTTAAAGACTTTGCTTTTAAGAGCATTACTACCGACACGTTTATTGCTTATTTAGATGATACCTTGTTAAAGCAGTATCCAGATAAGCTAGACGCGGAGCGCATCCAAACGTGGATTTTTGAACCAGGCATTCCCAAGGGAGCGCCACAGCCAGAATCTGATGCGTTCACTAAAATCGATGACACACGAAGCGCTTGGCTTTCTGGCGACGTGAAAGCGGCGGATATTGAAACCGCGCAGTGGACTGTACACGAGTGGCTATATTTTCTAAACAACATGCCAGAATCGCTAAGCAACGCACAGCTGGCTGAGCTAGATTCAGCGTTTTCACTCACCTCGACTAAAAACAACGAAATTGCTCATAGCTGGTTGATGATCGCAGTAGAGAATAACTATCAGCCTGCCTATGATCGTTTGTATAGCTACTTGGTGTCGATAGGGCGCAATAAGCTTGTTAAGCCCCTTTATCGCGAGCTATCAAAAACACCTGAAGGCAAGGCGTTTGCTAAACGCGCATTTGAAGAAGCGAAACCGGGCTATCACCCACTTACAGTGAAAGCTAATGAAGGCTATGTGAACTAAGACTTTATTAGACTCATGCGAACCGGTCTCGATAAGAAGACCTTCGTTTTTGTGATAACGACAGTAAAGGTCTACGTTTGTAGGTTTCCGTTACTTGGCTAAAAAATAAAAGCAGCTCAATTGAGCTGCTTTTTTTGTGTCTGTCGCTGGTATAGAAAACGCGAGAGGAAAGATAATAAAAATTTGAACAATTGTTCAAATAAACGATCTGAAAGTTGGGTACAACGTATAGAATTTTACTTTGATGTGTATCTGTACAAAGCAGTTTATCGCGATCTCGCTTGTACTTTGAAGGATTAAACCGACTTTAAGGAGTTTTTATGTATACGCAAAAAATGCATCCAGCAACGACATTTCCCGATGTCTCAGCAACCCTATCCACAGGGGAAACGGTGTCGCTTACCAATAAAGAAGAGGGATGTGATTGGAAAATGGTGGTCGTTTATCGCGGTAAACACTGCCCAATATGTACTAAATTCCTGAACAAATTAGAAGATTATAAAGGTCGTCTACGTGAGCTCAATATTGATTTGGTGGCTGTAAGTGGTGACAGCAAAGCACAGCTCGATGAGCATCTAGACGACCTGTCGATTACGTTCCCTATTGCTTACGGTCTCTCGCAAGAAGATATGGAAAAACTTGGGCTATACATCTCCAAGCCGCGTTCAGATAAAGAAACCGACCACAATTTTGCTGAACCTGCGCTATTTGTAGTGAATGAAAAAAACGACATTCATATTGCTGAAATAGCAAACGCGCCGTTTGTGCGCCCTGACTTAGAGCAACTTGTATCAGGCTTGGAGTTTATACGTAACCCAGATAACAACTACCCCATTCGAGGCACCTTTAAAGGATAAGGTTAACAGGCCCTAGTTATGTGTGATTAAAAGGTAAGGCTCTGGTGGTTTTCAGAGCCTTTTTTATTTACATATAGAAACCATCAAAAGCTAGCCCTAATTTTATCACTTGCTTATTGTTTTCTAGGACTTACTCGTTTTCAACTGACACTGAAAAAGCAATGGGGGCCATCTGCTTTTTAAAGTCTTGAAGTGCATCTAAAGGTAGCTCAACATTTATTACCACGCTGCTTCCATAGTTACAGTTCGCAATTTTACCTTGAGCTTGCTCTACCAAGTGACGTACAAACTGCTCGTGTTTGAAATCGATGTCTACGCTAAGCGCTTCCAGCTTTATCTCTTGTCTTACCTCAAGAGCATCTATGGCTTGCTGTGCTGCAGCCGAGTAAGCCCTTACCAATCCCCCCGCACCTAATTTAATTCCGCCAAAATAACGCGTGACAATAATCATGATGTCGCCGATATCTTTGTGCTGGAGTACATTTAATATGGGTTTACCGGCAGTGCCGCTAGGCTCGCCGTCATCAGCCATCGCCGCGCTACTTGGCGAGTTAGGGTTGCCAAAAACATAAGCCCAGCAATGGTGTCTGGCGTCGGGATACCGTTGTTTCACACTATCTAAAAGCGCCATTGCACTTTCACGAGAATTTGCAAAGCCGGCACAAGCAATGAATTTGCTTTTCTTAATTTCGTACAGGGTTTCAACCTGTTTAGCTGGAACGGGATAAGTCATCAGCGCATTGTAAGCTAAGACAATTTTTTATTTAAGCCAAATAAGGTAAGCAGTGTGTTTTATCGCTCAATAAAACGAAATTTTAGACGACGATAGGCTCAGATAGAACGCAGTGGTCAAAAATACTACTATTTGGCGAATTATCTTGAAAGGTCGTATTTCGTTTACTGTTCTAGCGGGTGCTTATTTCTGGGTTTGTAGTTAAGTTTTTGAATTTAAATAGCTTTGTAAAGTTGGCGCAGTGATTGTAATAGTGAATATGAGTGTGGCCAAGGCGTAACGCCACAACAACGTAACTTCGTCCCAATAAGGAAATCATGCTATGAAATCACGTATTACTGCTATCGCTATTGTTGCTCTTACCTCTGTGTTCACCGGAAGTGCTTTAGCTTCTGTAGAATTTAAGCCTACCGACGATTCGGTCACCTCTAACCTTTGCGTTGCTGCCGCTACCGGGAACAAGTGGAAGCTACATGAACAAATTAAAGAATCTGCGCTAGATAAAAAGTACGTAGCACAGGACATGACGTGTAACGGACTATCTGTCGCTGCGTTTGTTGATCAATATGGCAAGAACGGGGACAGCATCAAGAAATACCTGAATATTCAACAGCAGCAGATTGCTAGCGTGGTGCACGCAAAATAACCCCCACAATTAAACGGTGCTAGGCTTGTACGTATGCGTACGCGAAAAATCGTTTGTGTGAAAAAGCGGGTTTAAAAAAAAGGGCTGTTGATGATACAACAGCCCTTTTTACTAATTTAACATGACTGCTAGCGTAGAATACCTGATACAGTTTCAGATACATTCAATGCGCCTTTTTGAATTTCATCAATAATGCTTTGCACTTGCGCAATCTGTTGACTATTTTGGTCAACACTGTCTTTAACGCCTGCCATTTTCTTCGTGGATTTGTCAGCAAGCTTTCTGTTCTCTGCCACTACACTTTCAATTTCCACAGTCGAATCGCTGGTACGTTGCGCTAGCTGCCTCACTTCATCTGCTACTACAGCAAATCCTCTACCTTGATCGCCTGCACGTGCAGCTTCAATAGCGGCATTTAGTGCTAAAAGGTTGGTTTGCTCAGCAATGCCACTAATCGTTGTCACAATGGTTTCAATTTTTAGCGATTGCTCACTCAGTTCGTGCATAAGTTGATTGGTTTGCTCAACTTCTAACATGGCTGTATTGAAAATCTCAACGCTTCGTTGAAGTGACGAGGCACCTTCATGGGCAATTTGAGACGTCTCTTCTGCCGTTGATACTGCGAGTTCCGCCGCCTGTGCGATTGCATTCTTTTCGTTAATTGCATCGGTAATGTTAGATGCAAATTTAATAACTTTTACTACTCGGCCCGAAGCGTCAAACACGGGGTTGTACGTTGCTTCCAACCACAATGCGTTACCGTGCGCATCTACGCGCTCAAACTGGCCTGAAGAGAAATTACCCCGGGCAAGGTTATCCCAAAAATTAGGATTTTCTTGATAAAACTTATCGCGACAGAACATGCGATGGTGTTTACCTTGAATGTCGGCCAAACTGTATTTCACTGTTGCAGTAAAATTCTCATTTGCCGTGATAATTGTTCCATCAGGATGAAACTCAATTACCGCCATCGACTTGTTTAGTGCGTCAGTCGCTGCTTTACCGGCAAAATAAGCATTTTCATGTTCAGTGATATAGTGGTAAATGGCATGAATTTCTGTAACGCCATGCTTATTCACCGCTACGTAGCTTGCCTTAAGCCACTTCGTTTCACCTAACGCCGATTTTCTTGCAACCGTGTCGCTAAAGCTGCCGCCATTGACCAAGTGTTGTCAAAACGATTTGTACTGTGACTCAGGTTCAACACCTTCAACGCGCATTGCCGCATGGGAAAACGACGTTGCGGTTGAATTTGAGTAATCCAAAATGGAAAGTAATACGGGAGAGGCAAATGTGCACTGTCCATCGGTACTATAGATGGCATAGGCCATTGTGTTTTTGAACGCATCCAGCGTACCAAGCAAGCCTTGGCTTTCGTCCCTAAGAGCCGAAATGTCATTATTGTATCGAGAACTTGATACGAACATAACGTCTCCGAAAATTACAAGTATAATTAAGAATTAGTGTAGTCTATGTTAACTATATTTAACATTTATGTCGTTTAGATATTAGGCGAAGCCTATGTCTAAGGCATTATCAATTAGGCTTAATTTATTTATAAGTGGTTGTTTTCATTGTTACAGTACGGTAACTATTTTTATCTAACAAGAAACATTCGAACTAATAAGACCACTCGATGCCATTAGAACGCTTTATCCCATTTCGCAAACATGATGTTAGTAGATTGTGTGAAAACGTAATTGTGCAAGAGAGGACTCTTTTTCGTACGTTCTCAACATTGCTCGTTAATCGCATACACTATCAATATCATGAGCAACTTGAGGGTCTGAAAGATAGCTATAACGATTTTGACCCAAACAAAGACACCCGCGATCTTACACTTTCAAGTGAAGCTACGAGAAAGCAAAGCCAAAAGGCGTTTTCGAGTGCGTTTGCCAATCTATTAAACGCAGCCAATTTTGAAAAAGTCACAAACGAAGATTTAGAAGCAGCATTAAACGAAGAGTCGCTGTTTAAAGTGCGCCTTGCGGTTAGCTTCGAAGACTTTGAAGATGTGGTGTTTTATCGACGGGGTGAGTCGGTAAAAACTGAAACGCTGCGTACTTTTTTCGGGTTGCGAAAAAAGCAGGTGTCATTTACCAACTACGACAAAGTGGCCGTTTATATCACTTTTAAAGATAAAGCCTACTTCAAAGAGAAAGGGCAAACGCCAGTCACCTTTAAACCTGGCTCCACGATAGTGAAGCTTTTTCAAAACGTACCTAAAGCAGACTTGGAGATGCTGTTTCCCAATAGTGAAGTGAAAATGCGTCCGCTAGATAAGTTGATCATTAGTGCATCGGCGGCAATAGGTGGCACCGTGGTACTAGTGACTAAGTTAGGCGCGTCGTTACTTCTCATGGTTTCCTTCCTCGCCTTTTGGCTTGGCTTTAAAGACGACGAAGTGGAGCTGACTAAGCAAAGCCTAATCACTTTTGGTATTGGCATGGGTGTATTCGGCAGCTTTATCTTTAAGGAATGGACAAAGTTTAAAAACAGAAAAATCAGGTTTATGAAAGCCTTGTCTGACAATCTTTATTTTAAAAATTTAGACAATAATGCAGGCGTGTTTCATACGTTAATTGATGCAGCAGAGGAAGAGGACTGCAAAGAAGCTTTGTTGGCTTATACATTTTTGCTGAAATGTAGTGAAGTGTCTGTAGAAGGTGGTGCTGCATTCTGCGCGGTGCGTGCAGAGCGCGAGATTGCCGCGGGCGGCATGACATTAGCATCTCTTGATAGTGTGATAGAAAGTTACTTTTCAGAAGAGCTTGATTGTGCTCTCGACTTCGACGTTACTGACGCTATTAATAAGCTGGTGGACATGGAACTAGTCGAACAAGACGGCGATGTTTTTGTGGCGCGGGCGCTTAACGATGCTGTGAAAACACTCGATGATTACTGGGATAACATTTACCAGCCTGTTTAATGTGCGCTTACGTCGCCCTTATTTAGAGCAAGTTAGCATATTCCACAATGCGCGCTTTATGACACGAGTTTTCTCGACGAGCAGTGCGAAGATATAACTATTTCATACAAGCAATCACGCTATCAAAACGTTGTCATAAAAGCACAAAATCTCTATAGTTGCCTTAAGGTGTGTCGAACTATATACACATCTTGGCAACAGCCGCATTGCACTGAATGCGCATCTCTATCTCCAATGCAACAAGCCTGGTTTTCTTCTACATGAAAATATTGCATACGTCTGACTGGCATTTAGGTCAGAGTTTTTTTACGAAAAGTCGCAAAAATGAACATGCCGCTTTCCTTAAATGGCTTCTTCAACAAGTAGAAGCGCATCAAATAGATGCGATTATTGTCGCGGGCGATGTGTTCGACACGGGCACGCCGCCTAGCTATGCCAGAGAGCTCTACCATGCGTTTATTGGTGCGCTACAGGGCATGCAGTGTACATTGGTGGTGCTGGGGGGAAATCACGATTCAGTGTCGGTATTAAACGAAAGTAAGGCGCTACTGAAGTACTTAAATAGCCACGTAATAGCCAGTACATACGGCGATTTAAGTGAACAAGTCATTACGCTTAACGATCGCAATGGGCAGCCCAGTGCCGTACTGTGTGCCGTACCCTTTATTCGTCCACGTGATGTGCTTGTCAGTGAGGCTGGGCAAAGCGCCACTGACAAACGTCAAGCACTGGGCGATGCGATAAAGCAGCATTACGGGGCGCTTTATAATAAAGCCTTGTCAATGCGCGCTTCAATTGAAGAAAAACAAGGAGAGGAGGGCAGTAAAAATAGCGCTGCTATTCCTATTATTGCTACCGGGCACTTAACCGCTTTAGGCGTGAGTCAGTCAGAAAGTGTACGCGATATCTACATTGGCACCCTTGAAGGCTTTGACGCCAAAGGGTTTCCGCCCGCCGATTACATTGCACTTGGGCATATTCACAGGCCACAGAAAGTCGCTAAGACAGAACACATTCGCTATTCAGGCTCACCCATACCGCTAAGTTTTGATGAACTAAACACGCAAAAGCAAGTGGTGTTGGTAACGTTTGAATCTGAAAGCACAACACCAACTATCTCAACGCTTCCGGTGCCGCGCTTTCAGGCCATGGAAGTTATAAAAGGCGATTTACAAGCGATTGAGGCGGCCATTAATAAAAGCGAGGCCATCGCGTTAGCTTCTCACACAGATGATGCCGTTAGCGAATTGGATGAAGTAGATAAAGCCCTTAGCGAAATGAATAAAGCCGTTAGCGCAACGGATAATGGCATTAGTCCTCGAGATCCTGTGTGGTTATGCATTGAAGTTGAAACAGAAGACTATCTGACTGATCTACAGCAGCGTATTCAGGGCTTGTTAGAAGGGAAAAACGCTGAGATTTTACAGTTGAAACGCAAGCGTAAGCGCACAGTAAATAGCTTAACGGAAAAGCAAAACGTTCAGCTTAGTGAACTATCGGTAAACGATGTATTTGAAGCGCGTTTGGCACTGGAGAGCATAGAAGATAATCCAACAAGTGAGTTGGCACCAAATGAGTCGGCACCAACTGAGTCGGTACGAGAAACCCTGCTAGATGACGACCAAAGCCCCCGAGCAATGGAAGAAGCAGGTTCAGAGAAAAGCGCTTCACGCATAAACCGGGTAAGGCAGCTGTTTAATGAAGCGCTAGAGCGGGTGCATACCAATGATGAAGATGCTGAAGTATCAGTAGAGGCACCATTGGCAAACACGACAGACAACAAAGGCGAGTAATACAATGAGAATATTGACCTTACGCCTTAAAAACTTAAACGCCCTAAAAGGGGAATGGAAGATAGATTTCACCCAGTCGCCGTTTATCGACAATGGCCTGTTTGCTATCACGGGTCCAACGGGGGCGGGTAAAACCACGCTACTTGATGCCATTTGTTTAGCGCTTTATCACCAAACCCCTCGCTTGGGGCCAATTTCAACGTCTAACAATGACATCATGACCCGCGGCACGGCGGAGTGTTTGGCGGAGGTTGAGTTTGATATTAAGGGGAAAGCATATCGTGCGTTTTGGAGTATGCGTCGGGCCAGAGGGAAAGTTGACGGTAACCTGCAAAGTGCTGATGTTGAGCTGGCCGAAGTTGAAAGCGGCAAGGTACTGGCTACCCAAGTTAGGCCGAAAAGCGAAGAGATTGAAAAGCTGACTGGCCTTAATTTTGCCCGTTTCACCAAGTCTATGATGTTGTCGCAAGGGGATTTTGCTGCGTTTTTAAATGCTAACGAGGCCGACCGAGCCGAACTGCTTGAAGAGTTAACTGGCACCGAAATTTACGGGCAGATATCACAGGCAGTACATCAGCAATTTAGTGACGCTAAACAAAAGAAAAAAGAGTTTGCGATAAAGCTAGAAGGCGTAACCTTACTTAGCGACGAACAAATCACCCAGCTTGAAGAAGAGCAAGCACAAACCAAGAGCCAAGTCGCGACGTCTAACCAAACACTTGTTCAGTTACAAAAGCAACAGCAGTGGCAACAAGCGTTTAACGCCAATGAGCTAACCATAAAAGAAGCCAGTGAAGCGCAGCAGACCGCGAATAACGCCATCAATGAGGCGAGACAAGAACTTGATATTTTAACCCAAAGTGAGCCAGCTGAAAAGCTTCGCCTGCCATTCTTGCAAAGAAATGGGCTTCAGCAAGACGTAACCCGTTATAAAGAAAGGCTCGATGAGAAGGCGGCTCAGCTTCCCGATTTAAAGACGCAAAAGGCACAACGTAGTTCAGAAGTCACCCATGCCGAACAAGCGTTAGTTCTTACAAAGCAACAAAGCCGTGAGCTTGAAAAGCGCATAAATGAGCAGGTAGTTCCGCTAGATAACCAAATAGCGCAGCTCACTACTGAACAGCAAAAAGCTAACGAAAACGCAGCACGTTTAAGGCAGTCAATAAACGCGTTAACGCTAAAGCGCACAGAAATCGAAAACGCTTCGGCAGATAACAAGACCAAGCTTGGTGAACTGGAAACCTACTTACGTGAACATCACTCACTTAGCGGCATAGCGGAATTTATAAGTGGTTGGAGTGAAACGGCGCGCCATATTGAACATGATAAAAAGCAGTTAGAAACACTGACACAAAGCGTAAATAATCATCGTCAGGCGCTTTCATCCCTAGATGACGCTATCGCAAAAACAAATGAGTCGTTAAGCGCGTTAACGCAGACCCTCGATGACAAAAACGCGCAAGTAGCCAAGTGTGAAAAGGCACTTCAGGCCGCGCTATCTGACAAACCAAGTGATACTAATAGTGCTAATGCAACCAGTAAAGCAAGTCTTCAGCAAGAGCGTGATACCAAGCTTCATCATTGGGATAACGTATTACAGATAGGGCATATTCAACAGCAATATTTGGCACTAGAACAAGAGAAAGTATCGCTGGGTGCGCAAAAGGAAGACTTAGCGAAGAAACTAGCTCAGCAGCAATCTGACCGCCAAGCCTTGGTTGATGCTTACAAGCAAACTCGTAGTAATTTAAAAGACATAGAGGCACTTATCGCCTTGGATGCTGAAGTGGCGCACCTGCGCGCACAGTTAAAAAGTGGCGAGCCATGCCCTGTCTGTGGGGCAAACGAGCACACCACGTCTACCGTGGTTATTGATGTACCTGAAACTATCCAAAAGCGAGATAGCTTAAAGCAGCAGTTAGATGATATTGAGCAGCAAGGGGCGCGGGCAAAAGAAAGTGTTACACAAACTGAATTCACTCTTGCTCAGGTTAATAAGCAGCTAGAACAGGCAAGCGGGCAACGAGATACGCTGCTAGAAAAGTGGCAGCAGATTTCAAGCGTACTTAGCGCTGATATACCGAGCTTTGAAAAGGTCGACATTAATACATCGCAAAGCGTCTCTCAATTTACCCAGCAGTTTAAAACTCGTCTCGATGATATTAGTGCTCAATTAACCCGTTTAGATGAGTGCGAGCAAGCTCTAAATGCTGCACTGCAGGCTAAAAATGAAGCGCAACAGTTGCTACAAGCCAAACAGTCAGAACTTGCAGTTTCTCTGCAGCAGCGCGAAACCTTGGAAAAGCAATTCACCGAACGCAATGTAGAGCTAGAGAACAAAACACAAGGGATTAATAATAGTATTTTAGCGCTTAGCGAAACTATGACGGCGCGCGGTGCTGACATTCACAACCTGTCTATTGATGGAATTGCCACGTGGTTAAATGAAAAAGCCGAAGCGCTAAAAACCTATAAACACAATCATCAGCTACACGCCAAACTTAAAGATGAGTTGCAAGAGGTAAGTAGCACCTTGCTTGTGGTTAATCGTGATATCGAAAGCGCTGAGAATCAGCTAAAGGATGTATCTGAAGAGCTTGTGCAGCTAGATAATAGTTTAAAGGCGCTGCGAGACTCGCGCACAACCGTATTCCCTGAAGGCAATATTGCTGAAACAAGGAATAAGGCAAACGCCGCCCAAGAAATGGCTGAGCGAAATGTAAATGAATGCAAATCTCGTCTACAACAAACGGACACTATATTGTCTCGTTTAGAAGCCGAAATTGCCCAGCTTAATGAGCAAATGCGCGAAAAAGAGCAAGCACTTACAGAGGCAACAGAGCACTTTAGCCGTCAGTTGGCGAGCAGCCCATTTGACGATGAGCAAGCGTTTAGTAATGCGCTTTTAGACGAAGATACCCGCAACACCTTGCTTGAACTGCAAAAGCGATTAGCTCAGCAAAAACAACAAGCGGACTTAAAGCTAGAAAACGCGATAGCTACCGAACAATCGCTAAAAGCCCATGCTAACGCAGCACAGTGGCAGAGCGAGTTAGAAGAGCACGGTGCACAGTGGCTCGATTCGAAAATTACTCAGCAAGCTCAGCAGCGTGACACCCTGTTATCGTCTTTAGGGCAAATTGAACAGCAGCTAAGCGCTAACAATCAAGCCCGCGAAAGGCAGCAGCAGCTTGTGGATGAGATGGCCGCGTTTGAGGCCTATTACGATGATATTACTTACCTGCACTCGTTAATTGGCTCGGCAAGCGGCGACAAATTCAGACGTTTTGCTCAAGGGCTTACTCTGGACAACTTAGTGCAGCTTGCTAATCAGCAGCTGGATAAATTACACGGTCGCTATCAGCTAATTCGAAAAGAAAACGAAGGGTTGGGTTTAAGTGTATTAGACACCTGGCAAGGTGACGTAGTGCGAGACACCAAAACCCTGTCTGGCGGAGAAAGTTTCTTAGTGAGCCTAGCGCTGGCATTGGCTTTATCTGACTTGGTCAGTCACAAGACCAGTATTGATTCGCTGTTTTTGGATGAAGGCTTTGGCACCCTAGATGCTGAAACTTTGGATGTGGCGCTTGATGCCCTAGATAACTTAAATGCCAGCGGAAAAATGATTGGTGTGATAAGCCATATTGAAGCCATGAAAGAGCGTATTCCTACTCAGCTTAAAGTGATCAAACGCAACGGTGTGGGCTTAAGTGCACTAGAAAAACCTTATGCGGTGGGGTGAACTCACCGCTTTAGGAATTAGTAGTTAAAACGTTTGCTTACAAGTATGTGCTTGGTAAATACTCGCAAGATCATGGTTTTATGATACTTTATCGTTATTAAAAGTAGATATGGACATCATATTTAGTGAAACGATTTGCGATATTCCCTCTTTTTGCCTCTTTCTGTTCGTTTGGTAGTACCTTTCAGTGTGAAAGTGAGTTTGCATGGCTAAAAAGCACGTTTGAAAACAACGATGCCGGTTTTCAATATACCGTAGAGAATAAAGGGCTGGACCTTTATTCCGCCCACAATAGTGCGATTTTGGCGCGAGTACAAAGCGCCAAAAGCGAAGCGCAATGCCAAACTGTGCTTAGCGACTGGCTTACGTTTTTTCGCAAGGGACATGTTGGTCTTGCGCTAAATACGAATGGCTCAGAGGAAGCGGTACGCGAATCGGTAGTGCATGATTTCGACTTATCGGCATTTAAACAGTATTTGAAAAGCCAACGTGACGAAACTCTTGAGGGGATTTGGCAATTCTCAAGCTATACGGTTGCCTTAAAAAAAGAAGGTAATGTCCATAAAGCTTATATCGTTGAAAGTACCAACCCTTCATGGAAGGCGGGACAAGTAAAGTTCATCGTTAATGACCCTGAAGACAACAATACTGCAAAAGTGACGTTTTTTATGGGCGATCACTCCGCCCGACAAATCGATACCATGACACTCTTGGGTAACAATGAAGTGGTGTTGGGCAATAGCTTTATCGTTATGTCGCGAGAGGAACCGCGACAAGAATCGTCGCCTGAAATAACACGCTATGTTCGCCTACTAAGTACAAAGGCTCCGCTATTCGAGAAAGTTTCAGAGAACACTGTGTTAGTTCGCATACCGGCTTTCGATCATGCCTTCAAAAAAGACATCGACGCGGTTATTGCAAAGCACCTGGATACGATTTTGAAAACTGAAAACCTCATTATCGACATCCGAGGAAACGGTGGTGGTAGTGACGTAAGCTATGCGTCTTTACTCCCTATTTTATACACCAATCCTATTCGCACTGTAGGCATGGAATATTTATCTACGGAGCTTAACAACTCTAGAATGCTTGGCTTTTTGCAAAACCCTCATTTTAGTGAAGAAGAAAAGCAATGGGCAAAAGACGGGTACGACATTCTTAATCAACACATCGGCAGCTACATCAATATTGATGAAGACGTAACGGTGGAGACATTCGATAAAATTGAACCCTTGCCGAAGAGTATTGGCGTGCTTGTTGATTCAAGTAATGGCAGCACCGCTGAGCAGTTCTTACTGGCAGCTAAACAAAGCAAAAAAGTAAAGTTGTTTGGGCAAACTACCGCAGGTGTACTCGATATTTCTAACATGTATCAAACTGATTCGCCGAGCGGTACTTTTACTTTGTATTACAGCCTGACTAAAAGTTTACGCATTCCGCATATGGCCATTGATGGGGTAGGCATTCAGCCAGACTATTATATTGATGGAGAACTTTCGCTTTACCAGTGGACGTCTTATACGCAAAAGATACTTGAAGGCATGTAAACCCTTATAAACGGCAAGCATACGGTTATTTGCGAGTAACTAAGACCAAACAGGTTCATTTGTCTGGGGTTTTACATTATGGTGCGTCGTCAAAATAATAATGGACCAACATTTATGGATTCAACGTCACGCCCCAGCCTGTTTCAGCGCTACATGAATGGCAGTTTGGTACTGCAAATTATCATTGGTATCGTATGCGGTATTGCGATAGCGAGTTTTTCACCTTCAGCTGCTCAATCAGCAGGGCTATTGGGTAACTTATTTGTAAAAGCCTTAAAAGCAATAGCTCCTTTATTGGTTTTTGTTTTGGTCATGGCATCCATTGCCAACCATAAGCAAAACGAGCAAACCTTTATCAAACCCGTGCTTGTGCTTTATTTGATGGGCACACTACTGGCCGCGCTCACCGCCGTGTTGGCAAGCTTTGCTTTTCCTACAAGCTTAAGCTTAGTGACTTCAGATGTTAGCCAAGCTGCGCCGAAAGGTGTGTCGGAAGTCCTTACTACTTTGCTTTATAACATGGTAGATAATCCGGTAAATGCATTAGTAAATGGAAACTACATTGGTATTCTCACGTGGGCTGTAGGCCTAGGTTTAGGTCTACGTCATGCTAGCGAGGCAACGAAAGCGCTACTTCAAAATATGGCAGATAGCGTAACAACCGTGGTGGGTTTTGTTATTAAACTCGCGCCCTTCGGTATTTTCGGCTTGGTAGCTAATACCATTGCTACAACGGGCTTTGAAGCATTGCTTGGATACTCTCATTTATTAACGGTACTGATTGGCGCGATGCTATTTATCGCACTTGTGACCAACCCCTTGTTAGTATTTCTGGCAACCAAAAAGAACCCTTATCCTTTGGTGTTCAAATGCCTGAAAGAAAGCGGTATTACGGCGTTTTTTACCCGTAGTTCGGCGGCGAACATTCCGGTAAACATGGCGCTTTGTAAACGCTTAAAGCTTGATGAAGACACCTATTCGGTATCTATTCCGTTAGGCGCCACGATTAATATGGCTGGGGCTGCAATCACAATAACCGTGTTGACGCTAGCTGCGGTTAATACCTTGGGAATTGCTGTAGATTTCCCTACTGCTGTATTGTTAAGCGTTATCGCTGCGGTATCAGCATGTGGAAGTTCAGGTGTTGCAGGTGGTTCGCTACTGCTTATTCCGCTTGCCTGTAGCCTGTTCAATATACCCAATGAAGTGGCTATGCAGGTGGTTGCGGTGGGCTTTATTGTTGGCGTACTGCAAGACTCTGCTGAAACAGCATTAAATAGTTCCACTGATGTCTTGTTTACCGCCGCTGCATGTGAAAGGGCAGGCGGCCAGTAAACATAAAAGCGTCAAACGTTAAAGCGTTAACTCGTTAAATGTGCGAGTTTATTGCATCTACTGCTTCAAAAATTAGCCGTGCAGCCAGCTTTGCTGTGCGGCTATCAATATCATAATTGGGGTTCATTTCCGCAACGTCACACAGTCTCCATTGATACCCATAAGTACTTTGGTGCTGTGCTAAAAAGTGTAGCGTGTTGATAACAAGTGTGGGGGATATTCCCAATGCACTGGGCGCGCTAACGCCAGGTGCTTGTGCTGCTGGAAATGCATCTAAACATACAGTGACGTAAAGCTCATCGATGTCTTTTAGCATCGGAGATAGTAGCTCATCTATTCGCTGCATACACAGTGATTCATCATTTAACGCCACATCGGTTAAATAGCGCGTGTTGGACGTATTGGCAAAGTTAAACAGCGCTGGTGTATTAGCCGCTTTCGATACGCCCAAACAAGCATAATGAAACGGTGTGTCGTGTAACTGGCAGTGATCATACACTTGCCTGAACGGCGTACCTGAACTGGTGTTTGGTGAAGGCTTTCTTAAATCAAAATGGGCGTCGAAATTAATAATACCAATGCGTGCGCTTTCGGGCTTAGCATTGAAAACCCCTTGATAGCTACCCCATGCAATTTCATGTCCCCCTCCCAGACCGATGACCAAACCATCATTTTGCTTGAGCGCATAGCAAATGGCGTCGGCATATTGGGTTTGTGCCTGGGCTAAGTTCTCTTTAGCGGTAACATTCCCTAGATCAGCCAATGCTGCGCTTGGCCAGTGCCAAGGCAAGTTTGCCAGTGCCTGGCGAATAGCGTTTGGACCAGCCGCTGCACCTACGCGGCCTTTGTTAAATGCCACACCTAAATCACTCTCAAACCCAACAAGGGTAACGGCGTTGGCTAATGAATTATCTTCGCCAACTTCAAGCTCGTTAACTTTTTGATGCCAACGTAGGCCCTCAATGCCGTCTTCACTGTCTATTCTGCCTTGCCACTTAAACATGTTTACCTTCCTTAAACACCGCAATGGGGCGGTGTCCATTAATACAATAGGCAAGCTCTGCCGGTGTTTCGATATCCCACAGCGTTAAGTCAGCAAGCTTGCCTGCTTCAATAACACCTCGGTCGTGCAGCCCGAGTGCGCTAGCCGCGTGAGCAGTAGCGCCGCGTAGCGCTTCTTCTGGCGTAAGTTGAAACAGCACACAACCCATATTTATCGCGGTAAGGATTGAGGCCAACGGCGAACTACCTGGATTAAAGTCAGTCGCTAAGGCCATGGGCACATTGTGCGCCCTTAGGGCGTCTACCGGCGGCTTTTGAACTTCACTTAGGTAATAAAAAGCGCCTGGTAAAAGCACGGCAACGGTGCCACTTTGGGCAAGTAAGGGAATATCGCTGTCAGCTAAATATTCAATGTGATCTACCGATAGTGCGCCATACTTAGCTGCTAGCACTGCACCTTTGCTGTCGCTAAGCTGTTCTACATGAGCTTTAATGGGTAAGCCGTGCTGCTGTGCGCAGCTAAACACCCGTTCTGTTTGTGAAGTTGAAAAACCAATAGTTTCACAAAATACATCAACGGCGTCAGCCAAGTTTTGCGAAGCAATATGAGGCAGTGCCTCCTCGCAAATAAAATCGATATATCCGTCTGAGTCCTCAGCAAATTCATTGGGCAGGGCGTGAGCGCCTAAATAGGTAGTTTGAATACTCACAGGAAGGTGCTGCTCAAGGGATTTTGCCACACGTAACATACGCACTTCAGTGTCTAAATCCAGCCCGTATCCTGATTTGACTTCAATGGTGGTAACACCTTCTTCGCACAGTCGCTTTGCTCGCTTTATCGCAGTGTGAAGCAGAGTGTGTTCGTCAGAGCGTCGAGTTTTTTCAACCGTCCCTTTAATGCCACCGCCGCGCTGCGCAATGTCTACATAACTTGCCCCCTGCAATCGCATTTCAAATTCTTCGGCGCGATTGCCGCCATACACCAGATGCGTATGACAATCGATGAAACCAGGCAATATCCATGGATGTTTGGGTGTTGATCCTTCAATTTGCTGAATTAGGGTAGTGGCATCTATTATGCTTTTGGCCTGCTCAAACACTTCGTCTAGTGAGTCATCGCAAGGAAGTAACGCAGCAATTTTGCCGTCTTTTATGGCAATGGCGTGTGGCAGTAATTCGCCATATGGCAACTCGTTGTCTTGCATAGACGCAATGCGAGCATTGTAAATAAGCGTGTCGTACTGATAACCCATAACGTGCTCCACTCTAAGCCACCTCTTGTCTGGTTTTTTCGTTTAACTGGTCTTCTAGTTCTTTGACTGGCTTTGTCCAGAATCTTTACTGAAACGCAGTGTAAATTTTGAGTTCAGTGTACTTGTGCATACTTGTATATACAAGTATGCTGTTAGCATATTATTAACAATTTAGTTGTGAATGGCCACGATATGCAACCTCGGTACAGAGTAATTAAGACAGCAATTTTGGATGCCATCGAAAGTGGTGAGATGAAGCCGGGTAGCCAAGTGCCTTCAGAAAACCAACTTGCCCAGCAGCACGGTGTAAGCCGAATGACTGCTAGAAGAGCGTTAAGTGAAATGGTGGACGAGGGCATTTTAATGCGCAGCCAGGGGATAGGCACGTTTGTGTCAGATAGTCGCCCTATGAGCTCAATGCTTGAGATCAAAAGTATTCGCGATGAAATAGAGCAGCGGGGGCATAGATACACTAACGAGATATTAGTGTTGGAAACCTCGCCAGCCAGTGATGCTATTGCTCAACGACTGGGTATCGATGTGGGAGAACCAGTATTTCATAGCATTATCGTACACTGCGAGAACAATCTACCCGTGCAGTATGAAGATAGGTGGGTTAACCCAGCGTGGATTAACGACTATTTAGATAAAGATTTTAAAGCTCAAACTGCAAACTTTTATTTGAATCAGGTCGCGCCCCTTTCACAAGCCGATCACAGCGTAGAAGCTGTGGTTGTTGAAAAAGATATTGCACAAGCACTATTGATTAAGCCTAAAGAGCCGTGCCTGAAAATTACGCGACGAACATTCTCTCGAGTGCCAAGCGCAATAACGAGTGATGAGAGCAATATTGGCGAGCCCTCGACGGCGAATGCCAAGTTAAAGAACGGTTTAAAGGCGACGTCAGATACATCCTTAGATAATAGTCCAAAAGCGAGTTCAAGCGCAGTGGTTAGCCACGCGGTGCTGTATCACCCAGGCAGTCGATACCGCTTGGGAGGACACTTGGAGTTCTAAGTGTCATTGCGCCAAAGGCGCTAGCAACTCATTGCTTTCTAAAAAGATGACACTTCCTAATAAAAAACAAATCGGCAAACGTAAGAATATGCCTAGGAGAAGTTTATGAAACGCCTCGACCCTACAAGAGAAATACGTGCCCCAAGAGGCAGTACGCTAAATGCGAAGAGCTGGCAAACGGAAGCGCCGCTTCGCATGTTAATGAATAACCTGGATCCAGACGTTGCGGAGCATCCGCAGAATCTGGTGGTTTACGGCGGTATTGGACGTGCGGCCCGTGACTGGGCGTCTTACGACAAAATCGTAGAAGTACTCAAGCGCTTAAATACTGATGAGACGTTGCTGGTTCAATCAGGCAAACCTGTTGGGGTATTTCCCACTCACGAAAATGCCCCTCGTGTGTTAATTGCTAACTCTAACCTTGTACCGCATTGGGCAAACTGGGAGCACTTTAACGCTCTGGATAAAGAAGGTTTGATGATGTACGGGCAAATGACCGCAGGGTCATGGATATACATAGGCTCGCAAGGCATTGTCCAGGGTACTTATGAAACGTTTGTGAGCGTGGCCAAAACGCATTTTGAAGGAAGCGCTGAAGGACGCTGGATTTTGACTGGTGGCTTGGGCGGTATGGGCGGAGCACAGCCTTTAGCTGCAACCATGGCTGGCTTTTCAATGGTAGCTGTGGAGGTGGATGAAACTCGCATAGATTTCAGAATTCGCACGGGCTATTTGGACAAAAAAGCGCATTCGTTAGATGAAGCCATGCAACTCCTAGAAGAAGCCAAAGAAGCTGGGATGCCTGTATCAATTGGCCTATTAGGCAATGCTGCTGAAGTCTTTCCCGATATGCTAGCGAAAGGGATTATTCCCGACGTTGTAACCGATCAAACCAGTGCGCACGATCCGCTGAATGGCTACCTACCAGTGGGGTGGACGTTAGATCAGGCTGAGGCGCAGCGTAAAAAAGACGAAGCGGGTGTGGTGAAAAGTGCTAAACAGTCGATGGCGCTGCAAGTTAAAGCAATGCTTGGTTTCCAACAAGCTGGCGCTGCTACTCTTGATTATGGCAACAACATTAGACAAATGGCGCTAGAAGAGGGTATTGAGCATGCGTTCGATTTCCCAGGTTTCGTTCCTGCCTATATACGACCGCTTTTTTGTCAAGGCATAGGGCCTTTCAGATGGGCTGCGCTGTCAGGCGATCCGGAAGATATCTATAAAACGGACGCTAAAGTTAAAGAGCTTATACCCGACAACCCCCATCTACATAACTGGCTAGATATGGCCAAAGAACGCATTCAATTCCAAGGCCTGCCCGCGCGTATTTGCTGGGTGGGGCTGGGTGAAAGACAAAAGCTGGGGCTTGCCTTTAATGAAATGGTTCGCAGTGGCGAGCTAAGCGCGCCAGTTGTGATTGGACGGGATCATCTCGACTCTGGTTCGGTAGCTTCACCGAATAGAGAAACCGAGGCCATGCTCGATGGTTCAGATGCCGTTTCGGACTGGCCGCTGCTGAACGCCCTATTAAATACAGCGGGTGGTGCAACCTGGGTAAGCCTTCATCATGGTGGCGGTGTAGGAATGGGTTTTAGCCAACACTCGGGTGTAGTCATTGTTTGTGACGGTTCGGACGAAGCGGCTGAGCGTATTGCTCGGGTTCTTCATAACGACCCTGCCACGGGCGTAATGCGTCATGCAGATGCAGGCTACGACATTGCAAAAGACTGTGCTGCCAAGCACAACTTGGATCTTCCCATGGTCAATAGCGCGGCTAATAATCAAAGCCCCGATGGAACAAGCACACATTCAAGCGCGAACAAAAGCTTTGGTGGGGAGAAATAGTCATGTCGCATTCGTCTTTTATTACTGAAAACGGTGGTGTTAAGCAACTTAATCTTGTGCCAGGTACATTGACGTTAGATCAGCTACGGGAAGTACATCGAAGCCACGTTCATTTATCGTTAGATGAAAGCGCAGTACCCGCTATAAACGCCGCCGAGCAAGTAGTGCTTAATGTCATTAAAGAAAACCGTACTGTCTATGGCATCAATACCGGCTTTGGTTTGTTGGCTAATACTCGTATTAATGTTGATGAGTTAGAGCTATTACAGCGCAGTATTGTGTTATCGCACGCGGCCGGTACGGGCGACTTTATGCAAGAAGATACTGTGCGCCTGCTCATGCTGTTAAAAATTAACTCCTTGGCCCGTGGTTATTCTGGCATTCGCCTCAGCGTAATAGAAGCGCTCATTACCTTGTTTAATGCACAGGTTTATCCCGCCATTCCTGAAAAAGGCTCGGTAGGCGCCAGCGGCGACTTAGCGCCTTTAGCACACATGAGTGTGGTGCTGTTAGGGGAAGGGGAAGCTTTTTATAAAGGAGAGAGAATTAGTGCAGCCCAAGCCCTTGAAATAGCCGGCATGCAGCCAATTGCGCTGGCACCCAAAGAAGGCTTAGCACTGTTAAACGGCACGCAAGCCTCGACAGCGTTTGCACTTCAGGGGTTATTTTATACTGAAAATGCGCTTCATAGTGCTATTGGTATTGGTGCGCTTACTGTTGAGGCCGCGTTAGGTTCCCGCGTGCCGTTCGACGCGCGGATCCACGAAGTGCGTGGCCACAAAAGCCAGAGCGATGTGGCCACTGCGTTTAGAACATTGCTAGACACCTCAGAGATTGGTCATTCACATCAACGATGTGAAAAAGTGCAAGACCCGTACTCTCTGCGTTGCCAGCCACAGGTGATGGGAGCGTGTTTACAGCAAATGCGCTATGCCCAAGAGATTTTGGTGGTTGAAGCTAATGGAGTAAGCGACAACCCGTTGGTTTTTGTTGAAAATAATGATGACGCTGATACGCCAACTGGCGATATTCTATCTGGCGGAAACTTTCATGCGGAAACAGTGGCAATGGCGGCAGATATGCTGGCTATTGCACTATCTGAAATTGGCGCACTGTCGGAGCGCAGAATGTCGCTAATGATTGATACGCATTTAAGTGGTTTGCCACCGTTCCTGGTTGAAAATGGTGGGGTAAACTCGGGCTTCATGATTGCGCAGGTTACCTGTGCGGCGCTTGCTAGTGAAAACAAAACCCTGGCGCACCCCGCATCTATCGATTCGTTGCCTACGTCTGCGAACCAAGAAGACCACGTGTCTATGGCTACCTTCGCCGCGAGGCGTTTACGAGATATTTTCGATAACGTGGCAGGTATATTGGCCATTGAGTGGTTAGCGGCCTGCCAAGGGTTAGATTTCAGGAAGCCGTTTAAAACCAGCGAAAAGCTCCAAGTGTTGATGCAGCTACTAAGAGACCAAGTGCCGTTTTACGACAAAGACCGTTATTTTGCGCCAGACATTGAAAAGGCAAAGCAACTTATTAAGCAGCACGACCTTATGGATAAGACACAGTTAAACCTGTTAGGCTAAAATGATCACAGGCTCGGTATTTCGAGTAAACAAATAAAGATCATCAATAGAGTAGAGGTGGGAATGATATGAAAACAAATGGACGTTGGTTAAGTTCATACGAGGCTCGTACTTCTATGAATCATACTTCTATGAAAGGCAGATTTAAGAGCGGCTCTTTTGCGAAAAGCACTGTGTTGGGTTTACTCGCCGCGTCGGTGTTTACGTTGGCAGGCTGTAGCGACAGCGAAGTGGGCGATGTGTCTCTTGGTCTTTTTACCACAAAAGACATTAAAATTGATGCGCTTCAAGACCCCATCGTGACAGGTGTAACCTGCCATATTTCAAGTATTGAAGCGAACCTTGATTTGTCGGACCCATCAGACAGTTCAATCGCGTGCAGACAAACCGGCCCTATTACGGCTGAGATGTTAAACGCCATTGATAAGTCAGATTCAGGTGAAGTAATTTTTAAAAAATCTAAGAGCGTGTTTTTCAAAAACATGAAGCTTCGAAGAATTTACGATGCCGACTCAAAAACGCTGATTTATTTGTCTTACAGCACCAAAGAGACATCTGGCAGCTATAAACATAGTTTGTCTACGGTACCACTGTGGGAAACGCTAGCGTTTAAAAAGCCCGCGTAGCGAAACGCATCAACTCAATATTAAAAAGCCCTCTTACATGAGGGCTTTTTGATGCTAGCACCTTGTATTTAATCTATCCACGCGGTTGTAGAGTAGGCTATTAGCAATAGTCTAGAAAAAGCGTGTATAAACCAGCATGGCGTTAAGCGCGGTATCATCGTCTGTCAGCGGGCTATCGCTGATGCTATCGTCAAAGAAGGTGGCGCCAACTTCTAAACGGGTCATGCCGCCCAGAAACTGTCGGGTCGAGATGGCAACGCGTACTTCCGTATTGAGCGCGCTATCGCCGTTATATGCACTTCGAAATGCTGTGGCTTCTTCAGGGCGTACGCCGTAGTAATAGTCGACGTAATTGCTGTCTTGGTAGTTTACGCCTATAGACGGCTCGATCATGACGTTATTTATTCTAAACCTTTTCCCGATACGGGCGGACGCTTGGTAGCCATCAAACTTACCAAGAATATCGGCATTGGTTGACAATGAATAAACCCAGCTACCCGTGTTGTAGTTAAGCCCAACTCCGGCCGCGTAGCTAAAATCTCTGTCGTCCATACCTGTAAATACGGCACTGTCATCTTCTTCATAACCTGCAAATATCGGGACAAGCTGAGCGTCAAGAGTAAAGCCACTTTCGCGAAAAAGTTCATAGCCAATAAATGGTCCGTAAACGCGTAACTTTTCACCGGTGTAGCCGATAATAGGAATAGGAACAACGCGATTATCAAAGTCGGTATATACATCTTGCGATGCTGCGACGCCAAAACCCCACATCCAACCCTGAGGCTGTTGAGCGCCAGCTTGTTGTGCAAAAGCAGGAGTAGAACTAACACCTATACAAGCTAGAGTTATTGCGCCAATAACGGTTTTTAAATTCATAGGTAAATTTCCTTTTTAATCAAGATACTGCTCTGCTGTGTTCTTCGATCATATTCGCTTGTGCCTATTGAGCTAACCTGTACGTTTTTGCAGCGGCTTCTGAGTGGGCAATTATCTATGCGGATTGGTATAAGGGCCTTCAGGTAACGTGAAAGGCTGCTTTACTGGCAAGAAAGCAAGTTATTCTGTGAAATCGGTGTGGTAAAGTGCATACAACAAGTTGTATTGAATAGTTTAGAGAAGCAGGTAACCCGTGAGTTACAAATATGTAGTGGGTATTGACGGTGGTGGCACCCGGTGCCGTGCATTGTTGCAAGATATTGATGGCAATACATTAGGTGAAGGGGCGGCAGGCCCTGCAAATATAATGACCAACCCCGAACAAGCAATGGGGTCGGTAATAGACGCAACGTTAGACGCAATAGGCAGTGCTGCGTTGCCGATTACATGCGAAGAAGTGTTGCTAGCTGCTGGATTGGCAGGGGCGAATATTCCGCAAGCAAAGCAGTCTTTTTTGGCGTTAGACAACCCATTTTCCGATACCGTGGTAATAAGTGATTTACACGCCGCTTGTTTGGGCGCGCACGAAAATCAGTCTGGAGCCCTTATTATTTGCGGTACAGGTTCAGCGGCAACCCGTTACGACAAGGGTGTATTTACTGACAAAGGTGGTTACGGTCTGCAAGTTGGCGATGATGCAAGTGGTGCGTGGTTGGGCTTATCAGCTATAAAGCATGTACTGCTTTCTTATGACGGCGTAGAGCCCGTTAGTGAACTAAAGAAGCGAATTTGTGAGCACCTTAATTTAGCGTCACCTCAGCAATTAGTGACCTTGGTGGCAAATTACAACGCTGCAGATTTTGGTGATATTGCCCCAGTGGTTATACAGGCTTATCGAGACCAGTGTGCCGCCGCGACCTCTCTTATTCGAAAGGGAGCAAATTACCTCAATCAGTTGGGTGAAGCATTGATTAATCAGGCTTCTACATTGCCGCTATGTTTGGTTGGCGGTCTCGCTGATGTTTACACGCCTTTACTTTCGCCTTCTATCTCTTCTAATTTAACAGCGCCGCTAAAAAGTGCTGAATATGGCGCTATCAGCTTTGCCAAAAGAGTAAAAAGTGAATGATAGAATCAATTACTGTCGAGCAGGTTTTAACGCCAAAAGGTTGGCTTGAAAACCAGACAATCACAGCTGATAGCGGCAAGATAGTCAGTATTAGCGATGCGACCTCAGCAGAGCTCAGTAGTATTTACAACGGAAAGCTCATTCCCGGTTATTTCGACACGCAAGTGAACGGCGGTGGTGGTGTGCTTTTTAACCATAGCCCTTCTGCCGCTATAGTAGAAACCATGGCGCTGGCTCATCTTCGTTTCGGCACAACGTCCATGTTGCCAACTATCATTACCGATAATGCTTCAACAATGGCTCAGGCGGCGGATGCCATTGCGGAAGTAATGGCGGGCGGCCCAGAGTGCATTAAAGCGTTAATAAAAGGAATTCACTTTGAGGGGCCCTTTTTGAGCAAGGCAAAAAAGGGCGTGCACGAAGCACAATTTATAAGAACGCCTTCTGACGTAGAGCTTGCAACCTTATGTCGCAAAGACATTGGTAAAGTCTTACTTACGGTCGCACCAGAAACGGTGAGTACTAGCTTCATAAAAGAAATGGTTGCTGAAGGAGTTGTGGTTGCAATTGGGCACACCAATGCCAGCTATGAGCAAGTTCAGGCGGCTATCGACGCGGGAGCTACAGGCTTTACGCATTTGTACAACGCTATGTCTGCATTAACCTCCCGGGAGCCAGGGGCCGTTGGTGCCGCGTTGCTTAATGATAGAGTATATTGTGGTTTTATTATCGATCATCACCACTTACACCGCAAAAGTGCTGAGTTGGCATTAAACGTGAAAACTGCCAACCGCGCCATGTTGGTTACCGATGCCATGGCGCATGTGGGCAGTGATATTGAGCGTCTTCACTTTTTTAATACCGAGATCGTTAGGCATGGCGATAAACTTACTACGCCAGACGGCAAAACACTGGCTGGCTCGTGCTTAGATATGCATAGTGCAGTTTTGAATACGCACAATGATTGCGGTGTAACGTTAGAAGATGCGAGCAAAATGGCGAGTGCCACGCCGGCTCAATTTATGGGGCTAGCGAGTGACATAGGCAGCATTACCGAAGGTCAGCGCGCAGACTTTTTACTGCTTAATTCCGCCAATGCACTGACCCACGTTTTCAGTAATATGAGAATGGTCTTTTAGGTAGAAATTTAGTATTAACTTAAATGGCTTTGAAATAAGGAAGTGTTATGAAGTTTGTGACAAAGTTTACTGTTCTGTTAGCCGTATTAATGTTGGCTGCAGGGTGTGTTACGCAACGAGGTATGGATTCTGGCGAAAGCGTTCCTTCTCAACCTAAGAGCGAGGAAGCCACGCCAACTGAAAGCACAGAGCAAGAAGATGTGGTGCAAGATGGCGACAGCGTAAATGATGGAACCACGAAAGGCGAATCGACTAAAGAGCCAGTTAGCAAGCCAGTTGCTCCACCAAAACCAAAAGTTGGCGTATGGGTTAGCGCTAAAAAGTTTCCCACTCACACGCATATCGGTACCACTAAATTTAACAATTTTACGAAAGAATATAGCTACGACTGGCAATTGAACAACACGCTGTATAGCACATTCAAAAAAGCCATTGAGCAAAACAGTCGTTTCACTGCGGTGGATATCTCTTCTTTGGTTGACGATGCAGGCGCCCTTGATTTCGTGATGGGTGAAGGAAATAACGGGACGTTCAATGACAAACAAAACACGTTAAGAAAATCGTTGTTAGACAAAGGCATTGCCACTGTGATTATTGTTGAAGAAGCGCCGACGGTGGCTATTACCGAGTGCGGTACTTATGGATGTTCAGAGCATCAAAGCAAAGGGTTCGGACTGTTTACGCGTAGTTTTTTGGGTACCGATCACTATATTGCTTCGGCAAGCTTTAACGTTAGTATTGAGCGTTTAGACAAGCCAGTTGATATCTTAACGCTGCCAGTGTTTACCGAATTTCAAGATGATGCGCTAAAAAATGAGCGTGTTGAAGATTTCACACCGCCAGATAACTTTGATGAAATAACGGAACAAGAGTTAGCGCCAATTAAAAATACGATTGTTAACTACTTTGACCGCTTAGCGACAGCGGTTGGCAAGTATTTATCTGGTCAGTAAGCTTTTAATATACTGAAACAAAAAACGGGCACTTAAATAAGTGCCCGTTTTGTTATGTGGCTCACTTCATCTATTGATGAAGGCATCGATATATAATTACGCGTTTTCTTTATGCGCCAAAAACTCTTCGTAGTTTCCATCGAAGTGATTCAGTTTCTTGTCTTTAATTTCGATGATTTGCGTCGCCAGTGACGAAACGAATTCACGGTCGTGACTAACAAAAATAACAGTGCCATCAAACTTGTATAGCGCATTGTTCAAGGCTTCAATCGACTCCATGTCCATGTGGTTAGTGGGTTCATCCATTACCAATACGTTGATGTCTTGAAGCATTAGCTTTCCAAACAGCAAACGGTTTTTCTCACCACCAGAACATACCTGCACGCGTTTGTTGAAGTCGTCAGACGTAAATAGCAAACGTCCTAACATACCTTTTATTTGCAGGTCATCGTGTTTGGGGCTACGCCATTGGCTCATCCACTCAAACATAGTGATATCTTCGGCAAAGTATTTAGCGTTATCCTGCGGAATGTAACCAATCGCAGCGTTTTCAGCCCACTTATAGCTACCTGCGGTAGGTTCAATGTCATTAACCAAACACTTCAAAAGCGTGGTTTTGCCGGCCCCGTTCTCACCAATGATCGCCAAGCGCTGACCTGCTTCTAATAGCAAGTTAGCATTGTCGAATAGCGGAAGATCTGGGTAGCTATGGCCTAGCTCTTCAAGAGTAATAGCAAGTCGGTGAAGTTTCTTATGTTGGTTAAACACAATATAAGGCTTACGACGGCTAGACGCTTTTACCTCAGCTAATTCAATTTTCTCAAGACGGCGGGCACGCGAGGTGGCTTGTTTCGCTTTCGATGCGTTGGCAGAGAATCGCGCTACGAAGCTCTGTAGCTCTTCAATTTCCGCTGACTTCTTAGCATTCTCTGCATGAAGCTGTTCTTGAACGAGCATGGCAGCTTGAATGTAGTCGTCGTAGTTACCCGGATAAACGCGCAGCTCACCATAGTCGATATCGGCCATGTGCGTGCATACAGAGTTTAGAAAGTGTCTGTCGTGCGAAATAATAAGCATGGTCGATTTACGTTTGTTCAGCTCTTCAGCTAGCCAACTGATGGTGTAGATATCCAAGTTGTTGGTTGGTTCGTCTAGAAGCAGAATGTCAGGCTCGGCAAATAACGCCTGCGCCAAAAGCACACGTACTTTTTTACCGGGCGCGACTTCTTTCATAAGACCAAAATGATAGCTTTCGTCGATGCCTGCAGAGTTTAAGATATCGCCAGCGCGTGCTTCAGCAGTGTAACCATCCATCTCGGCAAATTGGGTTTCCAAGTCCGCCACGCGCATGCCATCTTCTTCGCTCATTTCAGCCTTGCTGTAAATGGCGTCGCGCTCTTGTTTAACTTCCCATAGTTCACGGTCACCCATGATAACGGTATCGACTACGCTAAACTCTTCAAACGCAAACTGGTCCTGACTCAAGATACCTAGCTTTGTACCTGGCGCCATAGAAACGTTGCCCGACGATGGAGTAAGTTTACCGCTTAGAATTTTCATAAAGGTAGACTTGCCACAACCGTTTGCGCCAATTAGGCCGTATCGGTTGCCGTTGCCGAATTTTGCGGAAATATTTTCAAATAATGGCTTAGAGCCAAACTGCATTGTGATATTTGCGGTGGTAATCAAAACAGGTATCCAGGGGTAAAACGATGAGAAGAGATAGTAGTGAAAGCGGTTGTCACTTCACTAATATATAAAAGCGCGCGCACTATAAGGAATTGAGGGCTACATGTCGAGGGAATTTTGAACAGTTTTTGCACTGATGTGCTTTTGGCGAAGCTTATCAAGTATAAACTCGATTGCCTGACTGCTTTTGAATGAGTTATGTGACGAGTTAACAATTGTTGTGTCTTTTGCCCCAGGTAAATATGCGCTGCTATAACTGACGACAGAGTCAGTTATAGCAGCGCATTCTGTTTCTGACTGGCAATACAAGGTACTGGTTGAGCCAATAATAGAATAGCTCTCGCCTTCTACAGGAATGTCGGCTAACGCTGTCATCAGCGGGTGATCGGGGCGCAACACTTGGACGCTATCTGGCCCGTAGTTTTGCAAGAAAGGAAGCATAGCAGCGGTTAATCTGCTCACGCCTACTTTTTCGATAAAGTTTTTAAATAGCGCTTTAAAACCAAAAGGGAGTGTGATGAGTGAAGAGCCTAACGATCCTATAAGGCTATTAGCTATTTCTGAGCCTCGGTGTGGCGTGTCGAGAAAAAACACCGTATTCTCTTTATACACAGGATTAAATATAAATATATCTCGCAACATTTCATCGCCTTCAGCCAGTAGCGCTTCTGGAGACTCTGTGAAAGTAGTATCCCATAACGTGTTATCTGAATGCGTTGAAATCAGCTTTGCGATTACGCCGCCCATACTATGCCCTATCAATACCGCAGATGAAGAAGCGCCTTCCGATGACGCTATCCGCTGGTTTAGCTTGTACAGTAAATTGCGAACTCGCATGGCGTTATAGAAAGGAGGAGGGCCTGATGGGTAGTACACGTGCAATATCTGATAGTGTTGAGATAATTCTTCGTCATTGAAAATAGCCATTGTGAGATACCGCCAAATTAGCGGGTCTGAATTGAGGCCATGAATCATAATAATCGGGGTTTTGACTGAAGAAAGCTCTCCAATACTAAAGACTCCCATTCTCTTTTCAGCGTCTTGTGCATTAATAAATCCTAGCCAGCTGAAATTATGGATGTCGGCATTTTGTAATAGGGAAAGGTAAGCGGCAGCAGGTGAGTACCGTTGCGTGTATGTGTTGTTTCCAACCAGTATTTCGGTAGGCACATCGACGTGTTGGGCTTGCAAGGATATGTGAATTCTAAGCCCTTTCAATGCAACCGACTCAACTTGAAGGGAGTAAGGCGAGTAGATACCTTCTAGTGGATAGTTTAGGTCAAGGCTACGGCCATTCTGTGCTTGGTTGCTAATTCGAGCCACTGCAGCACCGCCAAGTTCACCAAATACCTTAGGAGAGAGGCGAGCGTCTAAGGCTTCTATTTCTGAAACTAAAACGAGCTCGCTTGGGCCCGAGTAGTTAACCTGAATTAAGTTGTCAGTTGTATGTCTAAGACGGAATAACTTGTTTACTGCGAGGTTATACCCGTCGATCCCTATAGCACGATGCGCATCGGAAAGACTGTCTCTTTTTAACAAGGTAATGTAGCAATCGAGCGCAAGCGCGATATCTAATGTAGTACTTTGCTCGTACGACGTGCACCGAGCAGCCAGTTGTATGTTGTCGAAGTGGCTTAAGTCGGGCAAATAGCCATATCCGTATGCACCGACCAAAGACAAAGGGGATACTTTTTTACGCATAAACTTATCTGAACTGCATGCACTAATACAGCAGACAGTCGCTACCAATACCCAATAAATGAGATTCTGCTTGATGCGCATTTCACCCAAACGCTAAAAAAGTATTAACCTTTTATAGCGTGTTTTTGTCAAAAATTGCACCTGAAACTTAACTCCGTACGGTATGAGGCGTGAAAAAGGCGTTTCAAAACACCCGCGCATTCTACAGATTGCCCCTTATGGTTTGTTGCTCTTTTTATATTAGCGGCAAGCAAATAATTCCAGCATAAAGAAAATATTACATAACAGTCAGCGCGCGGTGATGCATCAATGCAGAATTAACGAACAAGGCTTTGATCAGCATTTTTAGTATAAAGGTTACTTAAATCGTTATTTTAAAGAGAAAAAATGGAATCTTGTCTATTATAAAAAAAAGGCATTTTTAGTTGGTCTTAATCTTGCTGTGCTTATCTACTGAAAATTAACCGCAGAGCGCAAATGCGTCTGCTGAATCAGTGCGAAGTTTTATTTCACTCTAGTTTATCGTGAGTTAGGTAACGCAAAAGAAGAATAAAACTGGGCATTTTAAAGAGGGAAACATCATGAAATTTTTGAAAAAAATTGCGATTGGTTGCTTTTCGGCAACGGTTTTAATGTCAGGCAGCGTGCATGCAGAAGCAATTAGCTCAGATTCCGTAATGCAAACTCAAGCCGCTCACTACAATAAGCAGCAGCTAATTGACATGGTTAATCGTGCAGACGTGCAGAGTAAATTGGTTAGCTTAGGTGTAGATAGCAACCAAGCTATCGCCAGAATCAACGGCATGACCGACAGCGAAATTGCCCAATTAAATGATGAAATTAATCAAGCGCCAGCGGGTGGCGTTGTGGGCGCAGTGCTTACCGTACTTGCTATTATCGCAATTTTGGACCTAATTGGTGTAACTGACGTTTACCCATTTATTCGTCCAGTGAACAGCTAATTGAATGATCAATTCAGTTAAAAAGGCCTGCGCGTTAGCAGGCCTTTCGCTTCTATTTTTGCTTTCAGGCTGTCAGTCCACACCTCAAGCTGACAAGCTGCGGCAAGAGGGACTAGCCTCTTTACCTGAATCTCACACTATTCAATCTGTTCCGTTTTTCCCCCAAGAACAGTTTTATTGCGGGCCTACCACACTATCTGAAGTGTTTGGTTATTATGGTGAAAGCACCTCTCCAAATGATATTGCGCCTAAGTTGTTCATTCCCAGTAAAGAAGGGAGTTTACAACTAGAAATGGTGAGCGCTACCCGACAATTTGGTTTTTTGCCATATTCTGACCGAGGGACTTTATCGTCAATTATGTCGTTAGTTAAAGACGATATCCCAGTGATTGTTTTTCAAAATTTGTCCATCCAGTTATTACCCCAATGGCACTACGCTGTTGTTATTGGGTTCGATAGTGATAAGGGGACGGTTACTTTACATACCGGCCTTACGCCTAATCACGAAATGTCGCTTGAGCTTTTTGAAAGAACGTGGGGAAGAGGAAATTACTGGTATTTGGCACCAGTTCCTCCTAATGTAACCTCGCCTGAGATGACACCGTTCACTTATGTAAGTGCGGCTTACGACATGCTTAAAGTGGGAGATAAAGCGCGTTCATTGGCGTTTTTGGAAACCGCGTCGCATACATGGCCAACGTACTGGTTAAGTTATTTCCTGATTGCCAATTATTACTTAGAGCAAAACGACAACCAAGCCGTGGCTTGGTTTGAGAAAGGCTATGAAGTGGGGCAGAACCAACACGTGTATGTTCACAACTACGTATTAGCTTTGCGCGAAAACAACATGCCCGAGAAGGCAAATACAATTCTAAAACAGGGGCTTGAACGCTTTCCCAATAACGAACCGCTGTTAACATTGGCTGAAAAATAAACCTAAACTTTAAGAGTATTCGCATTTACGAAAACTTATCGTCTACTATTAACCTAGGAAGTAATTGTGAAAGTAGGCTATGCCAAAAATACTGAGCTCATCAACAATTTCGTACGAGAACGGAGTAGTCACCACTCGACTCTATGGCGCGTTTAATGAAAAAAGTGCGGAAGACTACAGCGATCGTCTTTTTAAACTAGTCATAGGACTGAATCAACGACCCTTTTCCCTTCTGGCAGATATTAGCCAAGTTGAAGGTGCAACTCCTGAGGCCTTCGACATACTCAAGCGTATTATAAAACGGCTCCCTGATATGGGATTAATCGCGAAAGCTTATGTTTATAAAGGACCTGTTATACGCGGAATAATGTTTCAGAGGATCCCCGAGCTCAAAAGTATGGATTATCTTTTCTTCACAGATATTGACGAAGCTTCTTCGTGGTTGTCTCGCGAATATGAACGCAAACTATCTCTGCTCTCAGATTCCTAATTAGCCTGTAATAAGTTAATAGCGCAATTAACTATCTCATTTCCCTCATCTGGTTGGTGCAGTTAACTCTAGTGGTTAACCCCTATGGTGGATGGGCGTTTTTTGCTCGATCCTAATTTGGTTAACGCTATCTAGTCGTTGCTCAGTATTAACGCTGAACGCATTGATAGCTCCAAATTTTAAGGATTGAATAATGAAAAAAAGAACCCTTATATATGCTGCGGTAGCAGCGGCTTTACCTTTCGTAGCAAGCGCCTCCAAAGTACACGCACCCTTAGATACTTCATCGCACCGCATTGCTGAAATAAATCTGACTGACAATGTTGTTAACCCGCCAGCAAACAGCTTGTTTCAAATGGCGTTAGACCAACTGCAAACCACATTCCCATCATCTACATTACGAACAGCTAATGGCCATTTAGATAGTGTTTTTGGTATTGCCATTGATGTTTCAGGAACGTCGCCCGAACAGATGGGGTATGACTTTATTAGTCGACATTCTGCCCTTTTAGGTGGACTAAGTGACGGGGATTTTGTTTTTAATCCTCACCGTAGTAAATCAGCACTGGGTGGTCATTTAGTGAGGTTTGACCAAGTCATTGATGGTGTAAAAATCAAAGATAGAGGTGTCGGCCTCTTAATAGATGAGTCTCAGGTGGTGAGAGCGCTGTTTGCCGATACAGCTATAAATACGCCTATTGCTAACTCTCAGGTTCTTTCTGCTAATAGCGCGATCAGCGTGGCAACCGCGGATTTAGCGTCTTACAAACGAGCATTGCCAATAGAAGCTCTTGATGTACTGAACCCCGCTTTTTCTCAAATAGAAAAAAGCCTTGGCATTTTCGCCAAGCCAGTACCACAGAAAGTGGTGGTACAAGATAACAATAAACTGAAACTCGCATGGAAGTTCTTCTATTACTCTTCAAATCCCTTTGGTGTGTTTGAGTACGTCATCGATGCCCAGTCTGGAGACATTCTGGCGCGTAATGATCGGGTCAAAACCATTCTTCCTTCAGGTGAAAATGAAGTTACGCAAACGGGGCAGGTTGGCTTAGTTCAGCAGACTGCGGATTATTTCCCAACATTTCCACCCATTACGCCATCGATGCAAAGCGAATGTTTGATAGAGGACGATGCAGGTGGCTACACCGGCAAACCGAAAGGGATGGAACGCATTAACCTACGTAAGTTTGACGATTCTAACTTAGTTACGGGTGTTGAAGGTTTGCTTACAGGTAAGCACGCGCTTATTGAAAGCGCGATGCTGACAAAAGGGCCTTTTCCACAAGCGGCAACCGGCACGTATCACTTCAGCGAGGATGCTGTCATAGAGGCAAGACCTGTCGAAGATGATCATGTAACGCCTTCTACGGCACATCACATTGACGGCATCAGCCAGTTTATTTACATCACCACATTGCTCGAATATTTAGATTACCTTCATAAAGACGGCGATGCTGTGCATAGTCGTGGCGTGGGCGATGGTTCGTTTCCAAATAGCTACCCTAACGAAGCAGTACCGTTAACTGGTGTGGTACATATTCCAAATGTGCTCGACCCACCAGATAATCCAGCAGATCCTGAGTTTATGGCTAAGCTATTGGGTTTGGACAACGCATTCGCAGTGCCGTTATCACAGGAAATTGCAGGTGAAGAGGTCGTGGTTAACCCGACAGCTTACGGCCATGGTTACTTATTCAACAACCTAGCAATGGATTTCTCGGTTCCCATTCATGAAGGCACCCATGCGACAATTACCCCTATCGCAGGTTTTGAAGGCGAGCCAGAAGGTGGCGCGCTTAACGAAGGACAAGCCGACCTATGGGCATACACGGTAGGCGAAACACCAGATTTAGGTACTTACCCCGTTAATTCGTGCGATTTACGAAAATTCTTAAGAGAGCAGGGGGTTAATCCCGACTCATTTGAGTTTATTCGTTCTGCACAGAGCCAAATTCGTTATTCGCAGTTAGGCACAAGAGACAACGCATTTGAAGTGCATCGTGATGGAGAAATTTACGCGGGTGCAATGTGGGACTTAAGAGAGCTTATGGTGGCGCTGCAGCCTAGACAAGACTTTGTTCGCCCCGACCCAGTTACCGGCGATCCTACCCAAGAAACTAGCTTGGGCAAAGAAACGTGGGAACGTATCTTCCTAGGCTCAATGTACGTGCTAGGAATATCTGCGCCAGATACCTTCGTGCGCGCACGGGATGCAGTGTTAATTGCCGATGCCGCCTTATATCCTACCGATCCTTTAGATTTAACTTCACCGGGTCGTCATCATACATTAATTGAGCGTGTTTTTGCTGCCAGAGAGCTAGGTGCAAACGCGAAAGCACCGTTAGGCGGTCGACAGACTATATCAACGGCAGTGAGCGAGTTTACGGCTACCCAGGCTAAGCCATCGACACCAGACGCTATAGACGCGCATATCATTTCTGATGACGCGATTGAAATTACGTGGGAAACCGTACCTGACGCTTTTGCTTATCAATTGCTAAAACGCAAAAAAGGGTCGAGTGCGCGTTTGTTTACGGGTGTACCAACCCGAGAATACTTTGACGGCGACCTCACATTCTCTGGCTTCACCCATGTTGAATTTATTGTGGGCGATAATCGCTACATAGACAAAGGGCAAGGTTTAGGGCGTGGTGCAGGTCAAGGCATAGACTCGTTTGACTATGAATACGTAGTGCGTGCAATCAGCCTTAACCCTAATCAGCAAGTTGGTTTTTCGAATATGTCAGGGATTGCTTCAACCGGCTTAAACACGGTGGATGTAAGTGAGCAAGTTGACTACAAGGTGGGTAATGTAAACTACAATAACGGTATCTTTGCCTTTGATATTGCGTTGATAAATACTGGCGACGAGAGAATTTACGGTCCAGTTGATTTCGATATTACTCATATTAGCAATGGCAGTATTACCGTATTGAATGCAGATAATGGTGGCACTGGTCAAAACGGCGACATAGCAAGGTTCCGTTTCGATCAATCGCTAGATGTAGACAGAACATCTGCACTGCGTTATCTAAAGTTTGATAACCCTAATGGAAAACTCTTTATGTTCCAAGCGCGGATCAGCGGCTACGAAGCTGGCGCTTCGTCAACCGGTAGAGAAGAAACGCCTACCTTTGATACGTCTGAGCCAAAAGAACAGTCTGTGGTTTACCATAATATTGAGGAGCACACGGGTGTTGTCTTAATTGGTGCAGCGGATGAAGCATTGGTTGATGGCGTTGACTATGTTGATATCCCATTTACAGCGCTGCCAAGTGCATCAAGTGTAGTTGCAACGCTGAGCGCTGATGTTGAGGTAGTAGCGGTGCCAGATCTTGACTTTGAACTGCTCGATGCCGAAGGCAATATTATGGCGAGCTCCGGCAACTTGGGCTCTAATGAGCAAGTTGGCGGTGGCATTGTCCCCGGAGAAACCTATCGGGTTCGCGTGAATGGTTGGGCTAACGGCCCGACGTCATACCGGGTTGTTATTGATCAGTTTGTAAGTGATATTAACGACGCAAACGTTGATCAAAATGGTAATGCGACAACGGGAACAGTAACGTTTGAGTTTAATCCCGTAACAGGGAAAGTAATGCCTTTGAACTTACTTAATTAGTCGCCCGTGAAAACACGAAGAATCTAGGCTAACTAGAAGAAAGGTCACCTACCAACAACTGCCTTTCTAAAGGCCGATAAAACAAACCAAAGCCCCCATGTTGTGAAAACTGCATGGGGTTTTTTATTAAACTCGCCCTCCGGGAAGGTCTGGCAAGTATCCTAGCTTCGTTCATTCCCACGCTTCGCTAGGAAACTTGCCTGCGCCTTCTGAGTGGGCAATTATCTATGCGGATTGGTATAACTGGTGCACCTTTTGCCTCTTCTTTCACGTACTAAGGTGTAGCTAAAAATAAAAAGTGCCTACTCATATATGCAGGAGCCCCGTCAGCCGTGGACAGCACTCAACTTCTTGAAAACCAGCAGGCAATAGCAATAGCCGGATTAGTAGGCGTTGTTATTGTGCTCTTCATTGTTAAACGACTTATTTTGGTGCGTTTGAAAGCTAAAGCGCGTTCAGAAAACAGCAGTATGTCTGATATCTATCGCGTGCTTGTGTTGTCGTTAAATGCCCCACTTAATTTGCTTATCTGGGTTATTTTCCTGCTGTTGGTTAAAAGTATTGTTTCAGTATTTCAGATAGAAGATGAAGGGGCGATTAAAGCGCTAACCATTGTTATCGAAGCTGGCCTCATCATTACCTTATTTCTCTTCTTCGAGCGTTTTGTCACTTACTCGTTGAGTCGTTATCGCGACCAGTCAACCATAGTTAAAAATACCAGCGCAATTGCCGGTGGAGCAGTTAGAGCGCTTTTCGCTGTATTAGCAATTTTGATTATATTAAGCACCATGGGGGTGTCGGTAACACCCATTGTTGCATCGTTAGGCATTACTTCGCTCGCAGTAGCACTAGCGCTACAGCCAACGCTTGAAAACTTCTTCTCGGGTATTCAGTTGGTAATGGATAAGCCCATTCGTATAGGCGACTTCATCGAGCTGGATTCCGGAGAACAAGGTTTTGTAGAGAAAATAGGATGGCGCTCCACGTGGGTCAGAATGCTACCAAACAACATCGTGATCATGCCTAACAGTAAGTTGTCTAATTCAAAGTTGATTAACTACTACTACCCTGAACGCGAACTGTCGGTGCCTGTTGAAGTTGGCGTGCATTATAGCTCTGATTTAGAGCATGTTGAAAACGTATGTTTAGAGGTTGCCAATACTATTCTAGAGCAGCACGAGTTTGGTGTTGAAACTTATCAACCTTTTGTTCTGTTTCACACTTTCGACAATTCTAGTATCAACTTAACAGTGATGCTGAGAACCCGTGAATACTTTAACCGCTTCTTCATAAAGAGCGCCTTTATAAAAATGCTTAAAAAGCGTTTTGATGAAGAAGGGATTGTCATTCCATTTCCAATTACTGCGCTTAACCTAGAGCAGGAAGGTGCAGCTAGTCTGCCGACAGCGCCCGATCACATTAGGCCAAGAGGCTAAATAGACTGGTTTGCGTAGCTCAATAAAAAAGCCACGTTGTGTAACGTGGCTTTGTTGCGAGTACGTTAACCCATCAAAGGTGTTAGAAGGTGTAACGTGCAGATACGCCTAGTAGGTCAACATCATCAGCTATAACGTAAGTAGCGCCGAAAGAGAATTGTGGTGTAAAGAAATAGTCTGCGCCAATTTCAAAAGCTGTTTCGTCGTCTTCAATGTCGATATAGCGGATAGCACCGCGAAGCTCAAATTGCTCTGACAGCATTGAACGAATACCGGCAGTAATGCCATAGCCATTGTCGTCTTCACCCGAAATAGAGTCTAGTTCGATATCGAGATTTACATATTCGTAAGTAACTTCACCAAAAAAGTCCGTATTCTGAGTTAGACCATATCTATAACCGACACCTGCAGACACGTAGTCCAAATCAATATCAACTCCAGATACATCTTCACTTAACTGACCATAACGACCTGTCAGGTATACATTTTCGTTAAGTGATTTGAAGCCTTGAATTTGAAAACCGGTAGGCTCGAAGTCGCCTGCGTCTTCAATATCTGCTTGTACGTATCCAGCTTTAACGAAGTCATATGAAGGCGAAGCTGCGAAAGCATTTAAAGAAAGCGCGCCAAAGATACTGGCGAGAATAGTACGTTTCATTGTTTCTAATATCCTTTTAACAATAATTGCTCCCAACCACTTCGGGAGCCTCATCATTATGGGGATGGATTTTAGAAATCAAATGGGCAACACGACTCAATTTTCACTATTAAACACCTTAAGTGGTGTACGTTTTATCATTACAACGGCATTGCCGTACAAGAGCTTAGTTAATTCCTCTTCAGTATTGTACAGATGAGGATACTTGAAACGCTTAAGCCGCAAGAGGACAAACAAAAAGAAATGATAGGTTCTAGGGAAATTAAGGTCACCGCGTAAGCGCCTATTGCTGCACCTGTTAGGTGAAAAAAGCCGGTTAGCGCCGCTAAAAAACCTGCGGATTTATCAGAGTAGCTAAGCATGATAGTTACGCTGCAGGGCATTGCGATGCCAATAAAAAAGAAGGTGATATAGCAATAAGTCAAAATACCCATTAACCCTTTTATTGCGAAGGGGGAAATAAGTAACCAAAAAAGCACAGAAAGCACAGCGATAAACAAGCTTGAATACTTGAATTTAAACAATGGTGAAACAGAGGCTAGTCGAATATTGATTATGCTTCCCATCACAAAAGACAGCGTGGCTAGAAGCGAATATATCGAGAACACAGTTTTGGTGAGTCCGAATTGCTGCATTATCATAGACGGCGAGATGGTAATGAAGCTAAACACAATGCCATAAAGTAAACCGCTGGCCATCCCCACTGAGACGATTTTCATCATTGTGCTTTTAATAAGCGCTAAAGTATCGCTAAAGACGTTCTCTGAGGTTGTCGGCATATACTGTTTGAGGGTGGTGGAAACTGAAAGCAGTAAAAGTAAGGCGAATACTCCCATTACTAGTACAAAATAAAAGATAGATGAAACTCCGAAGGACTCGCCAATTAGTGTACCTACTAGTGGCGCTATTGCTGGCGCGATAGCGAATGCAATGTTGACAAACGAAAGTGAAACATTCAGCTGCTTTTCGCTAAATATCTGACGTGACAGTCCGCGCGATACTGAAACGCCAACCCCACCGCCTAAGCCTTGAATGACTCTTCCTACAAGAAAGGTATTTTCTTCGGTGGCAAGTGCCACCATAAGCGTACCGGCGATGAAAACAAAGACTCCATACAGTAGAAACTTTTGTTTGTTTAGGTAGTCGCAGGCGACACCAGACACTAACTGCGAAAGTGAGAACGCGATAAGAAACACGGCCACGCTTTTTTCAATTATTCCCACATGGCTGTCGTATATAGCAGCCAAGTCAAAAAAGAAGGGGCTATAAATGCTAGTAGAGAGTTGGCCAAGAATAGACAAAATGGTGAAGGTTACCGTCAGCGAATAAAACGTATGGCTTGACATGGTGTGCTTCATTTACGGGGAACCAAACTATGGGTAAAGAGACAGTGCAGTTAGGCTACAGATTTGGTGTTACAGTTTTAATAAAGACGCTTTTTTTAAGTTTGAGAAAACTGATATCGTGATGATATAAGCGAGTGGTGACTGGTAATTCTAGAAAAAATGGTGGCCCCACCCTGACTTGAACAGGGGGCAGCTTTAATAGCATAAAAGAGATAAAACAATAGAGGGAGTGTCTGACTCCCTCGAATATCAGCGAGTTTGTAGTAGCTCAGCCTGCTTCACTACTGAATTCTGAGATTCTACAGCTCTATCAATAACACGGCTGTATACTTTTTTCTTTTTAGACGAGTCGGCGTTGCGAACGAACTCAGACAGGCTGGAGTTGTACTTTGTTGTCTGGCCGTTTTTTAATCTGGCAAACATCATTATTCTCCCATTTTATTGCCCAATTAATGAGCGGGCAGCGATTGTATCAGGGTAGTAAGCGTCTCGCGAGTAAATTTATGCTTAACATGATTTTCTACAGCCTGAATGTTGGCGTGGTACATGCGAGTGCCCCCCTCGTTGTCCTTTAACAGTAGATCTATTTTTATCTGACCACCAAATTGTTGCTTTAGTTTCCGTACTACCGCTTGAGATTCTAAAAATTGCTCAACAAATATTTCAGGGTTAATCCGTCTACCTTCGACTCGCTCTCTAGATTGAACAAACTTCCATGCTAACTCTGGTGACTGGTATACGAACAATACGAGAACTGCGCGACCTCGATCAATAGCCCGTTTAATGTTTTTCTCTGCTATAGCGTAATTTGATAGCGTTCCATCAAGTAAAAATGATTGCTTACGCTTAAACGCATTGTCCAGAGTTCGTTCTACAATAGAGGAGACAGCTCTTTGAAATAGGAATGAATTGTCTCCAGTGTATTGTTCGAAGTAGTGGCGCAATTCGTCGGGATCTAATCGAATAACATTAGTAGCCTCAACTTCTTGCAGAAACTCTCTGGAGGTTTCGGTTTTCCCCGCGCCAGGGGAGCCGGCCATAAAGACCGCTACAGGCTCATCTTCAGGAGGGAATCTTTTTCTGTCAGTCAGCTCGTTTGCAATGGCAGTACGGTTCTTCTTAGCAAACTTAATCGCTTCTTGTTCAATACGCTTTTCGTCTTCAGTCATCTTGAGTTTGCAACCGATACCGCTGATATTTATATACGTACAGTAACGTTCAGTAATAGATAAATAAATAAAAACTAGAAGGTAACAAATAGTTGATTACTTAAAAACTAGGCAAAGGAACAGCGTTGGCTTGTACATTAAGGTCATTTACTTAAACGTTTTGAAGCAAATATTTCTGACTCCGTTTACCGTCGATACGAATCAAAGGCAAGTAATAGATATTTAAGCATATTACGCTATGGAAGAAGATGGGGCAGTTCAGAAGAGAATTACCTACGTCGATATTGACTAATAATACTGTTCTGCTCCAAGACATTGCCAAATACGTAGGTAAGAATATAGATGGTGGTAGCTAGATACTGATACAGACTATGAAGGTAATTGGGCTGAGTTTGTTACCACTATGGGCGGTGTAATGTTCAATCTGCACAATTAATTATTTCGCGGGTATTACCCACATTAGCAGCACAGAGCGAAAAGGTTGAGTTCGAGCTCGATACCGCTGCTTCTCTTGCTGAACAAACGGAGCAAGTGTTAGCGGCAACCTCAAAGGGGGGATTGTCACCTGACAGTGTGCAGCGAATAATTCAGATAATTGGGGCGCTTGGTGAAATCCGCCACCTTGAAGATATTGAGGACCGCTTAGCTGCTTTGGAGGGGAATGCCAATGCCTAAGATAAATATAGAAGAACGTTTCATCATCCCTACAAATCATATGAAAGAGTTTGCACCTCTCTTATACAGATATGCACCAGAGGACTGCTTTCGGCTGACTAAGTTTTATGATGATTGTGGTCAAATGTTTTGGCCACACGATAAGCATCTGCGCACAGTGCGTTGCCTATTTCTTCAAACAGGGCAGGGTGAGTTTAAGTTGGTAGTTGCAGAGGACATAGAAAAGTTATTCGATTACAGTGATAAGAATATCCCAGCTACTTGTATTCGCTGTGATGTACCTGCAAATGAACTTGCTAGTTTTATGGAACCAGATCTTGGGATTGCCAGTTTTATTGCTGTTCGGCATCCACATCACAACCAACGTGTTGAGACGCTATGTATGCTTGCTGATATTTACTTCCCGAGTAAAGATAATGCGGCATAGTGCTAGAACAAAAGTGCTGCAACGAATTGCAGCACTTGAAAATCAGCAGCATAAGGACGCAAACAAACCTTATGCTCTTTTTCCTGTTAGAGAGTCACTAGTGGACTGGGAGCTACTTGCTGCACCTTTGCAAGCTCACCTCAAAGCTAATGTTAAGACAGGTGAACCAGTTTGTTATTGACTTTCAGATCTTGATTTTCTGTACGGGGACTGGGATTTTTCCTCAAATTTTGAAGTATCAAATTTGTCCGAGACTTTTTGTAATAGCTGGTTCATATTTCCTGGCATTTCGTATGTTATGCCCGAAAGGCGATGGTAATTGGCGTCTTCTGGGAAATGAACTTTTTCTACTAGTAATTCTTTGTCTAAGTCAGACCGTAGACATGTGTGAGCGGCTACTGGAAACTCATTAAGAAATTTGCTGAATTGATAAGTTAAATCATCCGTTAACTTTATAACGTATTCTGTTAACTGAGCGCATTTCATTAAAAGGTGGAAAGGAACAGGGCTATCATTTTTAACCTCAAGAAACTCTAAAAATTTCTTTGACTCAAAAATCATTACCTCTATTTGTCCCCGCATCATGTTTCTCTTCTCCCATACAGCCAAAAGATGATTGTAATTAAAGAAAAGGGCGTGAACTTGGCTAATCTGTCTCCATTTTGATTCATCTTCACCATCGTTCTTTGGCAACAAAAAAGTCAAAGAGTCTATAAAATGCAAATCTACTGGCTGCGCTTGCATCGCAATAATCTCTGGTAAGTCCATTATTCTTTGAGGGTAATCTTTCGAAAGTGAACCTCTGTAGTTATCTTTGATTGACAATAGCTTTGTAAAACAAGATTCGGCTAACAATACAGTGTGATTAATTGCCTCTATCTTTCTATTTTCGCGGTCGATGTTTTGAGTTAGCTTGAACTGCCGATTCTGTTGCTTTTTTGCAAATTTATGGGTGAAGAACACTGTAATAAAAGCGATCAGTATGGTGATTAGTAAAGGTAATATTTTGTCAAAAAATATACTCTTTTCCGCAGCTTTACGAATTACCTCTATAAGATCTATCAACAAGGCCAATTGTAATTGAGAGTCAAGTTTATCGGGAGTTAAATCCATTTCTTATCCGAATATGATACGTAAACGTAAGTAACTAAAGTACCACCACACAGGACAGTAAAAAACCTAAATATAAATGATGATTCAAGGGGATAACTATGAAGGGAAATGGTGGCCCCACCCTGACTTGAACAGGGGACCTGCCGATTATGAGGCTCAAACCGAGCCTTTACCGATAGTTACTTTATTTACTTGCTAATTACTTATTGTTTCATATAAATCAGTAGGTTATTGCGGTTTTGTTATCTCTGTTGCTTAATTTTTTAAGCAATTCAGCGCATTAGATTTTGCGCTCAAAGTAGCACAGAGGTAGCACAGTATGTCAGCAACAAAATTCAGATTTACAGAACAGGCCATTGAAAAACTGTCAGGCTCAGACAAACGGGCTCGATATTACGACGTTCAAATGCCAGGTCTCATCATTGATGTTCTTCCATCAAATAAGAAGACGTTTCGGGTTTATAAGAAGCTTCCAGGCACACAAAAGCCATTGTCGGTTACTATCGGCTCTTTTCCATCCATTGCAGTAGAGCAGGCCCGTAAGCAAGCTAGAAAGGCGATGGCGGATATTGCTGATGGAATGAACCCCAACGATAGCAAACGTCACTTCAGGGCCGCCTCAGTCACATTGGAGACCGTTTACGAGAGCTATAAACTTTCCAGAAAGCTTAAAGAAACTACGTTACGTGGCTACGAGCAGGTGATGGACTGTTATTTTGACGATTGGGCAAAGAAGCGTATGGCTGACCTTACAGAAACCCGCATCTATCGTCGGCATTGTGAACTGACTAAGCGAAGCCCTGCACAGGCCGACTTAGCTATGAGAACGCTCAGAGCGCTGTTTAACTTTGCTAGGGCTGAGTATAAATCCTCAGACGGCAGAACTTTGTTTCCTCACAACCCTGTTACTGTCCTGTCGGAAAAACGCTGCTGGAACAACGTAGCCCGCAAGCAGACAAGACTCCGACCTTCTCAGCTTAAGCCATTTCTTGCAGTTGTTCATGAGATGCGTGAGGACGCCATTGTTCATCGACAAGATTTCACTGCAACAGTATGTGACTTTGTTGAATTTATGGCATTTACCGGATTACGCAAAACTGAGTTGCTGGAGCTGGAATGGAAAAACGTATTTTTAGATGATCATCTCTTTTGCCTGGACGACACAAAAAATGGCCATGGTCTGGAATTACCAATCACCACGCCGCTGGAGGAAATCCTTAAGAGAAGGGCTAAGTACCGCGTTTCGGGTTTTGTTTTTGGTGCCGACAATCATCATGGGAGAGTGATGGAGCCAAAGAAAATAATTAAACAAATGAACGAACGCACGGATGTTTCTTTCACACTGCATGATCTTCGCCGCACCTTCTGTTCGGTTGCTGAAACTATTGGGGTAGGTACATACACATTGAAAAGGCTACTGAATCATAAGACCAGTCGCAGTGATGTTACTGCTGGCTACACCGTGCTTACAGCAGAAGAGCTAAGGGAACCAGCAGATAGAATCTGTCAGAGGCTATTGGAATACGCAGGCGTAAAGTCAACCGATAAAGATAGCGCCATTGATGACTTGACGAGGAAATTGGCGAGTTTGTCTAAATCGCAAAGGCTTGAACTTATGTCAGCATTATTGGCCTAGAGTATATCTCACAGTTAAAATGGGTGGTGACCATTCCTGAGGTAAAAAGTCGTTTCATAGTGGCTACATCGCCCATTTTTTAAATACTATTAATCAGCATCCCGACATTCTTCGCTGGTTAGCTCAATTTCAATAGTGGTATGCGATAACTCAAACTCTTGTAGCGCGTTGGATACACTTTCTTTAAGTTCGAGGTATTCAGCTTTCGACTCAAACTGACTAACGACGTGAACTGTCGCGACATGGTGCTCACCATCTAATGACCAGATATGCAGGTGATGCAGATCGCTCACAGCATCAAGTTCAAGCAGTTTATCAGTCACCTTTTGTAAAAGACTGTTGTCTGGTGACGCCTGAAAAAATAGCTTCACGGTGCTGATGAGGTTTCGGATAACGTTGAACAGAATGAATAGCGTAAATCCGATGGAAAGAACTGGATCCAGAACGGGCCAGTCTTTGAACTGCATAACAATAGCGACAATGAGTACCGCTACCCAACCTAAAACGTCTTCGAGTAGATGCCAGTTCAGAACTTTTTCATTCAACGATTTACCACCATGTAATTTATAAGCGGCGAAGCCATTGACCAGTACGCCAAGAATAGCCAGTGCAATCATGCCTTCTGTTTCTGGTATCTCTGGATTACTCAGCCGTGGCACTGCTTCATAAAGGATCCAGGCAGAACCAACGATTAAAACAATGCCGTTTATCAGCGCCCCGAGTAAGCTCAGCCGCCGATAGCCATAGGTAAACTCTTTCGTTGCGCTTTTAGTGCCGAGTTTATTCAGAAGCCACGCACTGCCAATTGACAATGTGTCACCTAAGTCATGCACGGCATCCGCCATAATAGCGGTACTGTTTGTTAACCATCCTCCAATAAACTCAATGATAGTGAAGCCAAAATTGAGGAAAAAAGCCCAGCCAATTTTTTCTGAGCTTTGGGAATGTGAGTGCCCCATACATACTCCTGTCGTGCCCTGGTTTTATCCAGGGCATTGTTGTTTTACTGTTTATCCGCTTTCCTGTGCACCAGTTGGTATAAGGTTGGGAGCACGAACAGTGTAAGTAAAGTCGATGAGATAATGCCGCCGATAACCACCGTCGCGAGCGGCCGTTGAACCTCAGCACCGGTGCCTGTGTTCAGTGCCATGGGCACAAAGCCAAGACTTGCTACCAGGGCAGTCATCAAAACGGGACGAAGCCTGACTATTGCCCCCTCAATGACAGCGGTGTAGAGCTCGCCTTTTTCAAACCACAACTGCCTGATAAAGGCGAGCATCACTAAACCATTCAATACGGCGACGCCTGACAATGCGATAAACCCTACACCGGCAGAAATAGACAGCGGCATACCCCGAATCCACAGTGCAAGTACGCCCCCAGTTAGTGCCAGCGGCACACCGGTGAAGATGATTAAAGCATCCTTTACTGAACCAAATGCAAGAATAAGGATGCCGACGATGAGCGCCAGCGTTACCGGGACCACCCAGGACAATCTTTTGCTGGCCGATTCCAACTGCTCGAACGTTCCGCCATATTCCAGCCAGTAGCCATCTTGTAGTTTCAAGTCTTCATTCAACGTAACCTGCAACTCTGCGACAAAACTACCCAGATCGCGCCCGCGAACGTTGGTTGTAACGACCACGCGGCGTTTGCCGTTTTCCCGACTGATTTGTGCTGGCGCGGGTTTGACTTCTAATGTGGCCACCTCCTGTAGCGGCACATACCCATCGGGTGTGGGGACTGGCAGTACCTTAAGCTTTTGAACGTCGCGTCGTAGTTGCTCTGGTAGGCGAATTACCAGTTTAAAGCGCCGGTCTCCCTCATAGATCAAGCCTGCTTGCTGACCACCGATACTGGTCGAAACCAGAGATTGGATATCGTCTATATTGAGGCCATAGCGTGCCATTACATCACGTTTAGGAATGACTGATAGCATAGGCAGACCGTCTACCTGCTCAACACGGGTATCTGCAGCGCCAGATAACCCTTTCGTCAGTGATGCAACCGAATTTGCTGATGCCAGCAATGTATCCAGGTCATCACCAAATACTTTAATCGCAATGTCGGCTCTGACACCGGAAATTAACTCGTTAAAGCGCATCTGGATAGGCTGCGTAAACTCGTAGTTATTGCCCGGTAGCGCAGTGACTGCTTTCTCAAGCTCCTTAATGAGCTGCGATTTAGGCTTATCCGGAGTGGGCCACTCAGAGCGGGGCTTGAGCATCACAAATGTGTCGGCAACATTGGGTGGCATGGGGTCGGTGGCCACCTCTGGCGTACCCACTTTCGCGTATATCTTGTCAACTTCTTCAAAGTCGATAATGGTTTTTTCAAGGAGTTCCTGCATTTCAACAGACTGCTCTAATCCCGTACCTGTAATACGCAGTGCATGCAGCGCGATATCCCCCTCGTCTAGCTGTGGGATGAACTCAGAACCTAATGTAGAGGCAAGCCATGAGCAAACCACAACGAGACCCAGCGCGCCTGCCAGAATAAGCGATTTGAACTTAAGCACCCACTCAAGCGCAGGTCGATAAATGGCTTTCGCCCCGCGGATTATAATGCTCTCTTTTTCGCTGATTTTTCCGCGCATAAATACGGCGATCGCAGCAGGCACAACTGTGAGCGACAATACCATCGCACAAAGTAGTGCGATTACCACGGTTGTTGCCATGGGGTGAAACATTTTTCCCTCTACGCCAGAAAGGGTAAATATAGGTAAGTACACGGCTGTGATGATACCCACGCCAAACAAGCTGGGGCGAATAACTTCTATAGTGGCGTCTTTAACCTCCTGTAAGCGTGCTTTAAGCGCCAGTAAGCCACCTTGTTGTTTTTGGGCTTCTGAGAGCCTGCGAATACAGTTCTCCACGATGATGACAGCGCCGTCCACAATCAAACCAAAGTCCAGCGCGCCGAGACTCATCAGGTTGGCAGAGACGCCCCGCTGAACCATGCCGGTAATAGTCATCATCATCGCGATTGGGATAACAGCCGCCGTAATGAGGGCGGCACGGATGTTTCCTAACAGTAAAAACAGGATGACGATAACTAGCAGTGCGCCTTCCAGAAGGTTTTTTTGTACAGTCTGGATGGCTTTGTCTACTAGCGTAGTGCGGTTATATACCACCTCTGCCTTAACCCATTCAGGCAATGATGTTTGTATTTGCTGAAATTTATCATTGGTGAGCGCTGCAACTTCACGCGAGTTTTCTCCGACCAACATCATCACGGTGCCCATCACGGTTTCTTTGCCGTTTCGGGTTGCTGCCCCTGTGCGCAGTTCTTTGCCCAGTCCCACTTCGGCGACATCTTTGACTAAAACAGGCACGGAACCTTTACGGCCGACAACAACGTTACTGATATCCTCAATTGATTTTAACTGGCCCGGTGAGCGGACTAACAATTGTTCGCCATTGTTCTCTATATACCCGGCTCCAGCATTGTCATTGTTGCTTACCAACGCTTTGCGGATATCTGCCATAGTCACACCCATTTCCAGCATCTTCGCTGGATGTGGCATCACGTGATACTGCTTGTCGTATCCCCCTATGGTATTCACTTCCACCACGCCTTTAACCTGAGCCAGTTGTGGTTTGATTATCCAGTCCTGAACTTCACGAAGTGCCATAGGCGTAGCGGACGAGCCGTCCGGCATTTTGGCGCCGTTTTTCGCTTCCAGCGTGTAAACGAAGATTTCACCCAGACCTGTTGCAATCGGTCCCATCTCAGGTTCAAGCCCCGGCGGGAGTACGCTTTTCAGCGTTGCTAACCGCTCATCGATAAGGTTCCGGGCAAAGTAAATGTCAGTTCCTTCTTCAAATACCACGGTGATCTGAGAAAGTCCGTAACGTGAAATAGAGCGCGTATAGGACAAATTGGGCAGACCATATAACGCCGTTTCAACCGGAAAGGTGATCCGCTGCTCAGCTTCAAGTGGCGAATAACCAGGTGCTTCCGTGTTTATCTGAACCTGAACATTAGTAATATCCGGCACCGCATCTATCGGTAGCCGCTGATAACTCCAAATGCCGATGCCTATGATGACGAGCACCAGGGTTAACAGCAGGTAACGCCGCTCGACTGAGAGGCGAACAATATTATCTATCATTTTCTCCCCCCATTAGTGCGCGTGAGATGCGCCGGATTTTTGTATATCCGCTTTGATTAAGTAGCTGTTGTCGACAACATACCTTTGTCCGACAGATAGTCCGGCGACGACTTCGGAAAAGTTGTCGTCCTGCAATCCTAAGGTTACAGGTGTTGCCTGATAAGCATTGCCTTCATTCAGGAACACAACCGGCTTATTGTTCAGGATTTGAATGGCCCGATTTTCTATTTTTACCGGCACCGATTTTTGTTGTGAGTCGACAATGCCTGTGACTAAATCGCCGGGAGAGAGTAGGCCGTCCTTGTTCACCACTTTTACCAGTGCTAGCTGGTAGGGTTGCCCTTCGTGAGAAGGAACAATGCTGGTAATCGTGCTCTCGAGTTGACGACCATTTGCGATAATGTGAACTGATTTACCTTCAGCAACCTGACCACGGTGAGCTGGAAACACCTTTAATTCCGCCCAAAGCACTGAAGTATCAACAATCGTAAAAAGCGGTGTTGTGCGGGTAAGCTCTCCGATATTCAGGTTGCGCGATACGACAACGCCATTGATTGGCGCTTTTACATCGTAAGACTGGAGGCTGTCATTTGACTGCACCTGCGCTATTGCCTCCCCGGCTTTCACAGTCTGGCCAATATCAGTAAAGAGCTGCTCAACAATTCCCGTAAACCGGGCGTGAACCTCGGCACGCTGTTGTGGCGGTATAGTCAACTGACCATAAACCTCGGTGTGCTTTTTTATTTCACCGCCCGTAGCAACGTTTGTGGTTACGCCAGCCTGACTGGAATACGCATCATCTATCTCAGTTCGGGCTTCGTGCTTCTCCCAATCCCACGAAAAGCTATTTTCTCCCAGTGAGAGTGCAATATTCGCGAGAAATGAGTGCGGCTCAGCGATAAAACTTGTGGACCTGAGCCCATTTTCATAGCTTTCAAAATGGATGATGTCCTGACGTCCTCCCATACGATTGAGCGTGACGTTAAGCGCGTCAGGTGGCAGCGGCTGGGAGCGATCAGCCCTTTCGGCCAGTAAATATGCTCCCTCTTTCGTATCCTGAATGCGTAATGTCAACGATACGCTGCTATTGGTAAATGTTTTCGATTCAGCCGTGTGGGATTGTTTACCACTTGCTGCGGCATTGGCATCCGTCAGACACAGTAGTAGTGAGATAATAACTAATAGTCTATTCATGGTTATTCCGGAATTCTTGAGTAGGAGAAGCCTGACCGGATACTCCGGTCCACTGTTCAACGAGTGACTGGTTCACTAACGCGCTTTCGCTCAATTCGATGACCTTTGCACGTGCCCGTATCAACGCATCTCTGGATGCAATCCAATCCTGGTAGCTGTATGCCCCTCGCTGGTAACCTTCGAGCACGAGCGTGGTAGCTGTTTCAAGGTCGGGCAAAACGGTGTCGTTGATATGCTTTACAGCATCAATGGTGAAATTGAGATATTGCTGTGCTTTAAACAGTAATGCTTTTATCTCAAGTATCTGACTGTCTCTGGCAATTACCGCGGCTTCTTTTTTCGCCAGGGCAGCCTGAGTAGCGCCTTGGTTTCTTTGTTCGGCAAAAAGCGGCATGGAAACAGCAGCAACAACAGACGTATCCTGAACTGCCTGAGAGCGCCGTACACCTATGCGCCATGAAATATCAGCACTGGCATTACTTTCTACCAGCTTTTGTTCAGCTTCTTTCACACTGATAGCTTGGGTGAGTCGTTCCACATTTGCTGATTCAAGAAACTGTTGATAAACAGCGGAATACTGCCGTTTTGCGGGAAGGGTACTAAGTGAACCCGAGATTTTATCGATTGCCTCAGCATCTCCCTGCCAAAATAGAGCAAGTGACTGCTTGGCAATAGCGAGAGCCGTTTCAGCGGATGCTTTGTCGACTCTGGCTTGATTGAGTGCGGCTCTGGCGCGCAGAAATTCAGCTTTATTGGTTGCGCCTTTCTCAACGCGCTGTTTAACAATAGATAAGGCTTCATCCGCGAGAGAAACAGACGTTTGTGCCAATGTCAGCCGCTCTTTAGCTGCGAGTGTTTTTACATATTGCCGGGTTAGTTCGCTTAACAGTTTGAGAGAAGCAACATAGCGCTCTGACTGTAACAGGGATAAATTGGCGTCAACTAAGGATACCCTTGCATCGAGCTTTCCTCCCATCTCGAAAACAGAGGAGAGTGAGACCGTCAGCTCAGCATCACTAATGCCTGATGCATCTCCTGAACCGAGCAGGTTTTCTGCTTCAACGCCAACGTGATAAGCCGGAGTGAGATTAGCCAGCGTTCTATCTGCCTCTGTAGCAGTGAGCAGCGACTGATACCGCTGTAAATCCGGGTGTTGCCGCAATGTCAGTCGTGCCGCTTGTTCGAGCGTTATCGTTTTGCTTATTGCAGTGGGTGATATGAATAGCAACACACTACTCACGATCACAGTGCACATACGCCTGCGCGCATGCGAAATAAAAGAGTTCATATTGTAAATCCTGGTCAGTAACTAAATAGATAAAAAATGACTAGGATTCAGGCTCTGGGAGGACGGTCGATACCAGGTTGTAAGTGAGAGGGAGGGAAAGGACGATATGCAGCTAGTGCCATCTCGCCAAATTTACCTAAATGGCTATCAGTATTTTTAAATAATACGATATGGGTAAAATGCCCGTGACAGGAGCAGCAATGGTCACAGTTGTCTGTACCTGCGTTGTCTGCAGCATCTTTATCTGGCTGGCAAACACTGGAGTCCTGAACACACAGTTCATGGTGTGATTCTGAGGCGCTTTCGAAGAAGCTATCAAAAGCAAACGCATCTGAGGCAAACAAAAACAACTGTGCAAACAGCATAAGGGCGGTAATCACCACCTTGCTGCTAGTTCTGTTGTTTTGATGCGATTTCATTGCGTTCCTCGTTCTATTGGCTGCATTAATCTATTAGCTTTAGCGCCGGAGATCAAGAGAAGGCGAAAGTCATATTGAATTTTGTGGACATTACAACAAAGTTTTATGCACAAAATAAGTACGTTCAGTAATAGATAAATAAATAAAAACTAAAAGATAACTAATAGCGACCCTCTACAGCCCAAGCATATTAAGGGCTTCACAGAAGATAGAACTTTTTTGATACACAAACAAAACTTTTTTCGTACGTTGATAAGTCGATTTCAAACCTTTCTCGTACACGAACAGAACTTTTTTCGTACACACGGCGAACTTATTTGGTACACAGCGACAGCAGCTCTTGCAGGCCTTGTCCAATTACTAAATTTGAATGAAGCTCATGAAGCCAGTTGTAATGGTTGAACCGCTGTTTTTCCGCTTCTGAAGGCTATTCCTTTTTCCTTTACCTTAATAGAACATGTTGGTAGGCAGTAGATCACATGCCTGAGAGCCTTGATGACTTTAGCTTTAAATTCGTACAGGTTCTTGCATTTACTTCTTTGGCTATGAAATACAGCTTCAAAAATTGCCCAAGGAATGAAATTACTTTCATTATTGCCCTCTTTATTCATAGAGTAAGCTTTCATATTTAAAAACAGATACAAATCGATTCCTAGTGGCGATCTCCGCTGAAAAAGTAATTGAAGTGCTCTAGAGTCTACAGGCATGGATTTTTTCACATCACTAATTGAGAAAGGTTTGGTTGTTCCTTTCGTATACATTTTTGCTGCCGTAAACCGCTCTTCGTTGGAGATCTTCATATCGAGAGCTGAGCGGAAACTAGAATAGAAGCTTGTCAACTGGCTAGATCCACTTTGCTCTCTTCCCACAACATCGAAAAATGCTTGTCGTTGAGACTTTTTAAGCTCTTCCTCAATTACTTCTTCGATTCCCGTTGTCTTCTCAAGTTTTGTGAATTGAGTTTGCCAGTAACAAATACTCATTCGCCCAAATGTGCCACCTGGAATACCGCTTTCGCATTCCAACTTTAAAGTTCGCCTGGCGTTTTCTTTTTCAGCCCATGTTATCGGTACGGTTTGCTTTTGGTGCAAAGGTAGTAGTACCGGATCAATAAGCACTGTCGGGTAGTACGCTATATATTTTTTGGGGACATCTTCGCAAAAAGATAACTCCCGGATTAGTTCGCTTGCGGATTTCATTAGATATTTACATCCTATACGCAAACTAACCGCTTGTTTTCTGACTATCTATCCAATTGTCAAAATCTTTGGAAGGAAAGAGTAACTTCCCATTCATTTTTATGTATGGGGGGACGGGGTTTTGCTCACCATATACGCGGTTTCTGTATATGCGATTGTATATGGTTCTTTTACTTGAGCGGAGTATGGCCGCTACCTCTTCTAATAAATAGAAGTCAGGCTTTGGTTTTAAGTGTCGGTTCATCACAGTAGTTACCTCTGTTCACTGGTAATGTTCAATGCTTACCGATGAAACTACAACGCAATGAGCAACGGGGTGGTCGAAAAACTAGGGTGACTTTGAGGGGGTTTTTCTGTTTTTAGGAAAAAGCGACATTAAGCTGCCAATTTGAGGCGTAGCTTTGATTAAAAAATGAACTGTGAATTTGGCATGCCAAATTAAAAAATGGAAAAGTCAGGCCTGAACAGCGGCTTTAATGCTGTTTATTCACCTTTAGATGAAATAAACACGCAAAGAAAATGACAACGCCTAGAATCAGTGCGCAGCCAGCAAGTAAAGGTCCCATAGTTAGATTCTCCCAGCTTTAATTGCATCAAAAAGATCGTGCTTAAGTTTGTCATAGCGTCGGGTAGCTCGAATAGCCAAAACCATCAATACCCAAACCTGAAACCATTCATATGCTGTCATGTCAGCCTCTTACTGATTTAGTGCCTGTTTTTTCATTAGTCAAAAAAAGACCGCTCAAAATTAGGCATGCCTAATTTCTATAGATAGGTATCGTAAAGCTCGCCTCGCGCCTGAGCGTCCTCAGCCTCTTCACGAGTCATGTGCTCACCATCAGCGATAACATTTCCCATACCATCATCCAGCTTATCCAATTGTTCATTTCCTTTGCTGTCTGTTCCATCACTGCCAAAAAAGGCGCTTACGATGAATAAAGCGACAACCGCTAAAATCCCTAAAAAACCTTCGAATCCCATTTTTACCTCCACGCTCAATTTGGCATGCCAAATTGATGGCTAAGTATTCCTTAGTATCTAGGTGCTATTAAAGCTAAGAAAATCTTAGTTTTCAATAGCAGATGTCGTACACCAATTGAAAGCAAATGATGGTTCGCCGTTCCCAATACGGTTAAAACAGGCAAGAACAAGGGTAGGTCTATCCCAAAAGCAATTAGGGATACAGGCAGGGATGGACAACTTCGTAGCGTCTGCGCGCATGAACCAGTACGAGCGCGGTGTTCATACACCAGACTTTAAAACGGTGCTGTCCTTAAGTGCAGTGCTGAACGTGCCCACTGCATTTCTGTTTTGTGTAGAAGATGATTTAGCTGAAGCGATATTGGAGTTTCATCAAAACAGACAATAGCGAAGTATCGTGACCCCAATAATAAGCCTTTTCATGTTTTTCTATATTTCCGTCTTATTTGCCTGATTGCCTCGTAAATTTTGCTAAGAACCCACCCGTAAAACAGAGGCATCATGAGCAATATCCCTCTCTTTTATTCGGGCGCTCCGCCGCCCGCTATGTCGAAGTCGAAAAATCGCCTTCAACATAGCGGGCGTCTGGGTTCTGGCGCTTACACGCAGAAATTTATTTGCAGATTGCATCCTGATTTATATGCAGGTAATCTTTAAACCACTAGCCCGTTCGGGCAACGAAAAAAGTCGGCGCTCTCCAGCTGCCGTTTCCACGTAGTGAGGCACCCTCACGTCCTTCTAAATATGTCATGCCGCGCCGCATTTTCGGCGTTCAAGTTCGGCGCTTAGTTGCTGCCGTTTCTATCTATTTTGATTTTTAAATCCCAGGCGAGATCGGTCCGAGCCTTGCGTTATGCGCTAAACAGGGGCGAATAGGCTTAAGTGTCGCTGAGCTGATTACAGCCAGTTAATCTTACAACCTAAGGAATGACATAATGTTTAATGAAGTACATGAAGTGTCTCAGCTCAAAGCCGAGACCCGACTAATCGCCAGAAAGCGGCATAAGCCGTCGAAGCTAGACAAATACAGTGTTTACTTGCGTAAACTCTATGAAGAGGGCGCAAGTAAAGCGGAGCTTCAGCGCTGGCTTGTTCGTAGAGGTGTTGCTGTAAACTGGACTACGGTGAAACGTTGGCTGGACAGAAATGCCTAAGTTCGCCAAAGCGAAAACGCAGGCGGAAAATGTAGTTAAAGGGCTAACAAAAGCAAGAATTATCAAGTCATATGGTACAGCCCGTAACTACGAACAAGCTCTTAAAACTGTTGCCAAGTGGACAAAGGAGAACAAACTAAACGGGCTTCAGTCGCTGACACCAGACGTTGCCAGGTATTACCTTGAATACCGCGCCGAAGCTGTAGGACAGAAAGCTCTTGATATGGAGCGTCAGGCCATTCAGTCAATGATGCAACTGAATGGCAAACTCCCTCCTAAAGCAACCATGTACCGCGTAAAGTCAGAGCTGGACGAAATTAAAAGGTCCAGAGCCTACACGTCAGAACAGGCACAAGCGGTATCCGAACATCAAAGTGAAACGCATCAACTTTCCACCCAAATTGCATATGCTGCCGGATTAAGAGCACATGAGCTTCTAACACTTGCCAGAGCAGAGGAGCGAAGCCCTGATAACCGTCCCGCGTTACACTCAAAATGGGCAGGGCGAGAAGGTCAGCTGTACACTGTTCAAGGAAAAGGTGGATTGATACGCCACGTTTTGATTCCTAACGACCTTGTCGTGGAGCTGGAAAAACGCAGATTTAATTATCCAGTGACTGTCAGAGACCGAAGAATAAACTACCTCCAACGTTATGATATTGGAGCCGGGAAGCGATGGTCAGATTCGTTTAGTAAAGCATCTAAGCGCGCTCTGTTTTTCTCTACAGGTGCCCATGGCCTCCGACATAGCTATGCGCAAGAGCGTATGAGCGAATTAATCGCGTTAGGATTTAGGCGAGCTGTTGCTCTGGAAACGGTTTCGCAAGAAATGGGGCATTTCAGGCCTGAGATTACGGAAGTTTATTTGTAGTTAGTTTTCTTATGCTCAAAATACATGGCATCCACAATCTATATATTTAAGAATTTCATTATACTTTCCCGAAAGGTACTAACCTCTTCTGACTTTAATTCCTCTAGGTAGTTGTAAAGCCATTCAGGACTTCGATGCTGGGTATTAGCGTGAACTCTTGTCAATTTCCAAAATAGGTTGCTCGCTTTCTTTCTATAGTTTCCACCCTCAATTGAGTCGACTCTGGGTAATTGCTCATCTCCCTCCAAATATTTTTCATATATAGCTTTCTCAATGCTTGGGAAAGGTAGTAAGAGGACGTCTTCCCTCCCTTGGACATACCTTTCTTCTTGTTGATCTCCATCGAGAACAGCTAACACATTTTCTTTACTGGAAAAGAAGTTCTGGGATTCATTGCGGTCAATCAAGTCAACTACTTGTGAGGCGCCTGCAATATGAATTATTTGGTATTCATGAAAAACAGTACTTTCGTTGTTTGATATAAGAAAATGTAAATAATGTGCTAATCGCTTGTCTTCTGTAAGAATATATTTTCCATAATCCTTAAACCCATACATAACGCTTTTCACAAACTCATATGGTCGGCATTCAATCTCAGTTTTTCCAGATTCTTGATTTGCTTCCATATAGAAAATTTCCCCTGGAAGAAGAGTCTTCATAAGAGCAAGGGAATGCGTAGTGAAAACTATATTCACTTCATAATCTTTGCAGAACTCTCTTAAGCTTTCTATTAAGTGAACCTGTGCGCGGGCATCAAGAGAAATGTCAATTTCATCAATTACAATAAGCTTCTTTCCCTTTTTAATATGCTTAAATAGACTTATTACAAAATACTCCCCAGAACTAAAGTAATCCTCTCTGATATAAAATCTTTCATCCTCATCCCTTAAAACAAAATAGTATTCTTGATTTTTTATTTTTACTTTTTTTAGGTTTGAGAATCTGGTCGTTTGATAAACTCTGTGTAGGAACTCTATTAGATCGTCTGGAGTTGAATAATCACCGATAGCAATTTTGCTTCTTATCTCCTCATCAAGATCGCTTAATCTTCTGAAGTGATGAAATCTTTCTCCATGAGGTAATGCCAGTTCTACAACAATTGAATCGATAACATCTTCATTGATGTATTGCTTTGTATCGACTATTGAAAGTTTTTTATTGAAACTGAATTCAAAATTAAACTCGCCCCACTGATAGGAGATCTTGCTCTCATCATTAAAAATGTAAGGTGCAGCTGTCTCTACGAAAGTACTATGTGTTGAAAGATTTCGTATAGCTCTAATGAGAGTCGTTTTCCCAACCCCATTTTCACCTGCTAGGCAGGTTAGGCCATGAATGGCAAGATTGGTTTTGAATTCGAGGGACTTAATGTGTTGTACATTTCTTATGGTTACTTCAAAGTCCATCTTATTTCACCGACTTCCTAATAAACATGTCAATGACCGTATTTCCATATTTCTTTTTTAACTTTGAAATATAATTTTTGTCCATCGAATTTAGTGATATCAGTTTTCCTGATAGAGACGAAATTCCTATATCCCTGAGCGACGGCTCACCATCACTATTTGACTTGATATTTTTGCTGACATAATCTTTAAACTTTTCTTCATCATTTATAAAAAAATGAAGCATGGTTTCAACGCTTTTCTTGTCTTTATTTGGAATCGTTACGATACCATTGGGCAAGATGTTGAAGCCTAAAATTTTAATCCGTTGACCTTGCAGTTGTACTTTTCTCTTAGCCAGGTTTAAAAATATCTCTGGATTAACCTTTTTGCTTAGTAATTTTTGAATTTTTTCTTCTATTTCTGGTAGAAAAGCATCGGTTTGAGAGGAGATTATGATGTCATCAGCATATCGGGTGTAAGTTAATTCTTCTTTCTTGCATATATTATCTAGGGCGTTGTCAAATTCGAAAAGGCAGAGATTGCTCAAAATTGGAGAGGTTGCGAATCCCGCAGGTATATGGTCATCAACCACTGTTAAATCCAGTAGCCTATCTCTGTAATCTACGATGTCGAGAACAGGAGTGTTTTCTAGTTGTGCTTCAATTGTATGGAGGATGTTTTCCTTCTTGAGACTTCCAAAAAAGTCCTTAATGTCTGCTTGGTAAAATACGCGATTATTAGCATGCTTTTCTACAGCTGTTCTTGTTGACTCCCCTTTTCTATATGAAAAAACAACGTCTTTATTGAATTCTGCGTATTCAAAAACTGCATGGTTAAGGAATCTATGGATCTGTTTTAATTTCGAGCTAGGAGCATACACAGTTCTTTTCTGAAGTGGGATTTTTTTAAATTCACTTTCTATGTCCAGCGTCAAGAACTCATCAAAGGAAACCTTGTTGTGAAATGTAGAAATGAAGATTTCTTCAAAGCTCCTTTTCATACCTAAATACCTTATTCCTTAAAATCAATTCAGATGTATTTTCTGCCGATGGGTCTTCTTACAATATCACAAGTTGAAGGAAACAAAATATGTACATTGAAATAGCGCTAGACCTATTGATAAGTCATTAAAGCTACGATGGAAAGCGGAAAGAGGGAGAAGTAAACTTACGACAGTTTGCATTACATACTTGCGCTACGAATATTTTGATTCCCAAAACATCGTAGCGCAGTTGTAATATGACTCATAGCTCGTAGGGACCTTCATTTGTGACTGGAGATGCTCCTAGTCGAAGGTATGCATATAATATATACGCTGTTCTATTTTCAATCAAGTCATTAAATCGTGGATTGTACTGTTACTTTGGAATAGATGACGCTAATCTATAAGTAGCACAGAGGTAGCACAAGCCATATCAGGTTAGTAATAACTATCGTCGAAGCGTAGGAAAGATGGTGGCCCCACCCTGACTTGAACAGGGGACCTGCCGATTATGAGTCGGATGCTCTAACCAACTGAGCTATGGGGCCATTTTGAGATGTGCTGTGCAGTTTTCTATTGCAAATTGCTATGCATAACAACCACAAGCGAGCGCAAGTATAAGCAGTTTTATTTGCCTTGTCACGCCTCGCTGGTAGCTTTGTGATTTGTTTGCTTTATTTTTGTTCACTAAGCTGCAGTTTATCTGCCTTGTTAGGCAATTTAATACGGCGCCATCCAAGCGCCAATACCAAACCCAACATGCTAAACAGAGTCGTAGAACCGCCTCCACCAGAGCTATTTGAATTAGTATCCGTTGGCAAGCTCACTACACTTTCCTTCACGGTAACAGTAACGGTGTCGCTGGTGCTAACTCCAAACTCATCCGTTGCAGTTAACGAAAAGGTTAAATTGCTTTGAGATGATGGGGCGGTAAAAGACATGGTTAATGTATCTGCATTTCTGATGGTAACCGTGTCGCCGGCGGTTTGCGTCCATTCTACGCTTGTTAACGCGCCTTCGGGGTCTTGGGCGCTTCCCGTTAATTCAACGCTGGCTCTTACATCGGTTTCAACATCTGTTCCTGCGTTTACCACAGGGGCTTGATTGCTCTCATCGTCTTTTATCGTAATCAGCGTTTCTACCACACCACCTAGAAGATTGGTGTCTTGTGCAGCAAGCACTAAACGGAATTGTTCGTTGTCTTCTTCGGTAGTATCGTTAACAAGCGCTATATTTACAGTCTTCGAACTGGTATCGCCGTCGCTCCAAGTTAGCGCGCCGCTTTGGCTGACAAAGTCTTCATCGCTCAGTGCTGTCCCGCTTTCCAGTGAATAATTCACACTTACTTCGCCTTCACTTCCACCTTGGCGAACAATGCTTAACGCAAATTCAGAGTCGGTCTCTAAAACAGCGAGTTCGCCAGCGCTTAATTCAATTTTTCCTTGTTGGGCAGCACCGTTAATAGTGACTTGAGCATAGCCGCTACCAGAGGCGATACCTCCTCCTTGCGGGTTAAATAGTCTAACGAAAAATACCTCATTGCTTTCGTTATCTTCATTAGCACTTACGCTTAACGTAATATTTTTAGCCTGTGTTTCAGATGCACCCCAACTGAGTTCTCCAGGCGCTAACATTACATCACTGCTGGTGGCTGAACCCGCTATTACTTCATACGCAACTGTCATAGCCCCGGTACCTGTCTTATTAACAGGAAGGCTTAAGGTTGTATCAGCATCCGTTTCATAATTAGCCTGAGAGAAGCCCGCAACTGTTGTTGCGCTTAACGTATTGTCTTTTAATACAAACAAACCGCGCTGAATATCACTAACCAAAATATTACCGCTAGGTAGAAACGGGTATACGCCCCACGCACCATTAAAGTTGGTGCTGTTAAAAGCAGGGTAGGTGTCGAAAAAGCCTGCTTCTACAGGCGCGGTAGGATCTGAAATGTCTAGTACCGTTAAGCCACGCTCATAGTTAGACATATAGTAGCGGTTACCTCTTACGTAGCCATTGTGATCGATAGTGCCGTTGTCACTGGTCCAAATGCTGGCAAGCACAGGTGTTGTGAGTGATGAAATATCAAAAATCATAACCCGGGTATTTAAGCTGAAGTTTCGCTCGTCCAACTCATCGTGTACAAAGGCGTACTGCTTGTCTTCACTAAACCAACCGCTATGGGTGTAGGCAACCTCGTTATAACTAATACTACTTAGTTCAGAGGTACTATTTGTGTTCGTGTGATCCCAAAGGCGCATTGCATCTTCATTGAAGTCAAGCATAACCGTACATCCATCAGCCGTAGCATTCACACAGTCAGTTTGCGCTCTTGCGTCGGTAACGCGCATAGATGACGCATCATGCGTATAGTCGGCACGTGTGAGACCGCTAGGTATGTAAGACGCGGTTGGTGTTTGAGGTGAGGTTAGCGTATATGAACGAAAGGCTCCGCCGTTACTATCCTGGCCAACCAAATGCAACTGAGGCGCAGCGTCATTTAACGGTGTGTTTAGCGTGTAATCTACGTTAGAGATGTAGATATTGTGTGCACGGTTATCGTCGTTAATCCGCTTCGTTAAGCTAATACCATTAGGGAGGTCGTTAAGGTCAATGATGGTAAAACCTTCTGTTACGCTATCGGCACTGGCATAGGCATACGCTTTAAAACGCCCCGCAGCGCTATCGAAATACTGATAGACCTTAATGTCGCGCCATGTCGTACTTTGACCGGTAATTTCACCCACTACTACCGGCGCTGTTGGCTCGGTTACATCTACAACGGCAATGCTGGCCTGCATGCCAACAATGGCATATTCTCTACGGTTGTTTAAATCGACGTGCCCCCAAATATCGTTGGTACTATTTGATACCGACGACAATACGTTAACAGGTACGTTAGAGAGTAGATCGATATTGCTGCATGGGAAGTCGGCAGCCGTGCCATCTGTGCAAGCTTCATTTGCACTGACTTCGGTACTAAGGACCATGTGCGATGATGCCTGTGCTTGAAAGGAAGACGCGGCTTTTCCGTCAGTTATACTATCGAACCCTTTTTCATTAAGGGCTTCTGATAAATAGGTAGGCACATTAACTAGTGTAGTTTTGTGCAAGGCAGGCTTCTGTGCCTGGTAATGATCTTCACGAGAAAAGCCTCCTAATACGGGTAAAAGACTGTCGTTTAGAACTTGTGCATGCTGAGCGTTGTCGAAATAATATTGGCCTTCAGCAACGAGAATTTTGTCGCCTTTATTGGCCTGTCGCGCGGCATAGCTCAACGTTTTACAGGGCCTGAAACGGTTGTCACACTTGCCCGCGTCCACGCCGTCTTCGGCAACAAAACGCGCTTTGTCATGGTCTGTGTGTGCTTGTGCACCTTGACTCACAAATGCTAAAAGCAGCACTATTAGCGTTAATGGGAATGCATTCATCTTGTCGTCCGTGCAAGTGTGTAATTAGAAAAAGGTAGTTTGTATAAAAAACTACCAGATATCCAAAGGAAGTACATACGTAAATGAAAATGCCTTTTCGCATGAGTGTCATGCCTTCGTTACTCTTTGCGGTGCTAGTGTCGTTAACCGGCTGTGATGTCATTAACCTCAAAGGAAGAGAGCCTGGTGAAATCCCGTTTAAGTTGGTGGGAGTCGATACGGGGGCATGTCCAATGATCATGAGTATTGGACAACAGCGATGGAATATAGATTACTTCGGTTTTTACCTTAGCAAGCCAGAAGTGCGCATTGATGGTAAGTGGCAGCGAGTTAAGTTTAAACAAACCCAATGGCAGACGCCGAATATAGCATTGCTAAAGTTTCACAATAAGTGCAACAACCCTGATGATGCCAATAGCAAAATTGTATTAGATGTATCGGAAGAGCTTTTAAAGCTGTCCACAAACTTGCGCTTCACTATGGGTCTTCCCTTCGACGATAATCACGCTAACCCGCTTACACAGCCTTCGCCATTGAATGACAGTACAATGTTTTGGAGCTGGCAAAACGGTCATAAGTTTTTGCGACTGGATGTGTCTAAAGGCTCAGAGGAAACACGCAAATGGTCTTATCATTTAGGTAGCGTGGGTTGCGATTCTGAATCAGCAGTCAGGCCACCTGAAAAATCGTGTGCTTTCACAAACCGGGTGGAGTTTATTCTGCCGATGACCCAGCTTGATACTGATTTAGATTTGGAAGTATCGGTGTCTAACATTGTCGCGCAAGTTGATATAAACGAAGCGCCAAGTTGTATGTTCGAGTCTCCTGAAACTGAGCCATGTAAAAAGCTTATTCAGAATTTAGTGCACAGGCCTTGGATTAAGTGGCAGTAGCGGCACGTTTAATTTGCACTAGAAGGCGAGCTCTGCTCGCTTTCAAGGCGGCAATTATCGCGCTTGTTGTAATGATTTTAGGAGCGTGCAGTAAATCGCCCACGCCTTACACTTGGAATTTGCCTCACAATATTCCACCGCCTCCCGTTCCCGCAGACAATCCTGTGACCGAAGAAAGCGTAATTTTGGGAGAGAAGCTTTTCTTTGATAAGGGCTTAAGTGCTAACAACACGGTTTCATGCAGCAGCTGCCATGAACCAGAGCATGCTTTCTCTGAACCTAAGACGGTTTCAGTAGGCGCGAATGGAGACGCGCTAAACCGTAACGCATTAGCGTTAGTAAACGTGGCTTATAATGCATCCTTCACTTGGGCGCATAACAATTTAGAAAGTATAGAAAAGCAGCTGATGATCCCGCTTTTTAATGAACATCCTGTGGAAATGGGCGTTACGGGAAATGAAAAGCGTATATTAAAGCGCTTTGAGGGCAGCGAATATCGAGCGCTTTTTGAAGCGGCTTATGGTGATGATACACCCAATTTAAACAATATTGTAAAGGCGCTTGCTAGCTACGTGAGAAGTTTAGTGTCGTTTAATAGTGCTTTTGATAACTACGCTTACGCTCAAGATGACGATGCACTAACCGCCCAGCAGCTTGAAGGTTTGAATCTGTTTTTTTCAGAACGCACTGAGTGCTTTCACTGCCACGGAGGTCTGAACTTCACTCAATCGTCGAAGCATAGTTTTCAACCTTTTGCGGCTCAGCCTTTCCACAACACTGGCCTGTATAACGAAGATGGGAAGGGCAGTTATCCGGAATCGGACATGGGGCTTTACAGCGTTACTCACAATAAACAAGACATGGGGAAGTTTAGAGCTCCTACTTTGCGCAATATAGCCCTTACTGCGCCCTACATGCATGATGGCAGTATTGCCACCCTTGATGAAGTCATTGAGTTTTATGCTCGTGGGGGAAATCTGGCTGAAAGCCCTAACCCTTACCGCAGTCCGTTCATAAAAGGCTTTACGATTTCTGAAGATGAAAAGGCGGCGTTGGTTGCATTTTTGCGCAGTTTAACCGACGAGCAATTTGTAAAAACACACACTACACGCAAAAATTAGCGATTTATTGCTCATTTTGTGTAATTTATGTTTATACTTTGCACACATATATCAACCAAATGCTTATGTGCTGATTGTTAACATCGTGATAAACTCAATCACTTACATTCTTTGTTAATAACTATAAAGCAGGTGAGCGGTCGCGGAGATGAGAATGACTGAAAAACCCTTCATTACAAGTGGTCGAAATACCATCATTCATAAAATAAGAAAATTAGATCTATTGGTGATCAATGGTGATGAACATCCGCCAATTCTTGTTACTTATAAAGGTATTAAGCAGTACGAAGGCAAAGTGCCTGAAAACAAGCGCGATGCCAAGATGATGGACATGGAACTAGTAGATGTAACTACTAGCGATGTGTTTGGCGACGAAAAAACATTATTGTTCGTACAAACCCTAAATGGGAAAGAGTATAAAATCGATTACTCTAAAATTGGGACGAGCATGTTTATTAAGATTCACCAAGACAGTATTTTCTAAAACTCACCTTACCCCATATTGGGGTAGATGTGTTTTTAATTAATGGGGTTAGGCAATCTGGCCCCAGTTATCTGCCTTGAGTGAATTGAACCCTCCAATTACCCTTCCTTTTCCTTTAAGCTGTACGTAACGCTTTTTGAAAATGTTAAACCGGCAGATGTCCACTGGCGTGACTTCCGATGCATTTACGCCACTTACAACACCCGCAGTCTCCAACCCCTCAGCAATTAACTCTGAACAGAACCAGCTATTAAAATCTTCTTGATTGTAGCTTATGCTGCCGAACAGGGGATGTTCATCAATCGCGTCCACTGCTGAGCCGAATAGCTGTAGCACGTCGTAAGGTTTCCCGTCTTGTTCAAACATGAAGTTAAAGAAGTCTCGCTTATTTTGCTCAAAGATACTTCTTGACGCGCTAGACAAGGGCAGCCACCAAATATCACCGTCATAAGATGCTACACGCTCGCTTAGTCTATTGGTCATTACCCCTCGCTTTCCTTTATACGATGTAGCTTCCATGACTTGATTAAAATATCGATTAGAATCTTCATCGCGCATCTTCGTTTGCATAACTATTGCCACATGCGTTACCGCAGAGCGCGTAGTGAGTTTGGTCCAACGAGAAAATAAGCTATTGCCACCAAATGCGATGATGTCACCAGGCTGCATATGCTCTCTAATAAGGTGGTACTGTTGCTGCTCTAACATGGCTCTTCCTTGAATACGTGTTAAGAAATTAGATTATTGTCTGCACCGCTAGGCGGGCAAGAGTATTTGCTTATGGTTTTCCACTTTGCAATGTATGCATTTATAAGAATGTTGCAAAGTGTGTGTTAAGTACGACTAATAACAGTTTAGACCGATTATTAAACCTTAGCTTTTGTGTACTTGTCGCAACGTCTCAAATAGCGGTGCTTTAACGTTTTTATAGCGTGAATTTTACAAAGTTTCACTAATTTAATGGTGCGGGGACAAAAGAGGTAGTCACCGCGTTGCCGAATATTATCAGAGGAACTTGTTATGTTTATGTCACGCCGTGTTACCCAACTTGCTTTACTAGGAATAACCTTGTCGCTTACTGCAACAGTAGCGAATGCCGCCCCGTATCCCAAGCATGTAGAAAAAAACTTAATTGCAGTGTGTGAAGCGGTAAAAAGCGATAGCCGTTTGCGATTGCATCGCGCCGTGAAAGCGACGGGTTTTAAAATGCGATATATCCATGAAGGATTAGTGTGCAACGGGCAAGACATGCTTACTTTTGCACTTACTCATAATGCATCTAAAAACGCACAGCTGATTGCTCGTCGCATTAATGCTAGCCCTAGTGTACTAACAGCAAAACGCTAATGAAGAGTTTTCTACCCTGGCGATTGGGCTATGCAGCTTATAGCCCCTTTTTCGCTTATTTTTACTTTTCGCTGTCTACATCCCATCACTTATTAAGACTGGGATAGATAACACTGACAGCTATTACTGCTTGCACTTGCAAGGGATCGCAGATGATCGCACTGGTTTTTTTACACTCTGTTTCTATGCAAAACTCACTTTGCAAAATGCTAGAAAAGCTAGACGTATTCAGTCACGTTTATGGCGCACAATCTGTAGGCCATTGTCTTGCGTTAGCAGAGAAATATCCTCAGTCCATCGGTTTCTATTCAGTCTCACAGTCAAGTCGAAACCTTGCATCACGATATTGGCTTGCAGTAGGAAATAAAGACGAAGAAGCGCTGTTAGCTTTTTCTCACAACGCGTCAGGATTTGTTAAATCACCACTTGAAGAATCCCAAGTATTAAACGCTATAGAGCATGTCAAAACCAAGTACCATTTTTATGAACGGGACTTTCAATTCAATATGCTGGTTAAGGGACTTTGTGAACAATATGGGGTGTCTGAACCTGCGCTTCTAGCTACATTGCGCCAGCAATTGAACAAAAGTGCTCAGCCAAATGTTGTTGGGATACGCGCTGAAAACGGGTGGTGTTGCTTAAATCCAGCAGAGATTAAATGGATTGAAGCTGCAGGTGACTACATGTGTGTTCAAACGCTCTCAGAAAGCTACGTTGTCCGCACCACCTTGTGTGAATTACTTAAGCGTTTGGGAGAGCAGAATTTTAAACGCTGTAACCGCTCTGTGGCGGTCAACGCAAAACATATCGCGCACCTCGAGCAAAAACTCAATCAGCAGCGAGTTGTCATGCAAGGTGGCGAAGCGTTCAAGATTACTCACAAGTATTACTATCAGTTTTGGCTAACAGACTGAACGTCAAATCGCATTTCAGTGCAACATTCTACTATACGACCATGGTACTGCTGGTGGTCTAACTCGCTTATCGTTACACTTACTCACTGAATTTTGGGAATAAGTACTAGGACCTGCTAGGCCTAATAAGGAGCGATAGTGCGAGATGTAAGAAACATGATAGTGGGCGCAGTTTTAGTGTTTGCTGCTTATTATCTTGGGCTAGTTGTCGTTAATGTGAGTGCCCTTCCTATTCCAGGCCCATTAATGGGCTTATTCCTTTTACTCGCGATGCTTTTTCTTTTTCCTCAGCTTGAGGTTCACACGGCGCGCTTTGTTACTTTTCCCTTGAAGCATATGTCCTTACTGTTTATTCCAGCCGTACTTGGTGTATCTATTTATTGGGCTGACATTCAGTCCAATGCACTTGCCATTGCTATCGCGATTATTGTAACGACCTCGATAAGTTTAGGGATAACTGCTTGGTTTTCGCAGCAATTGTTTAACAGCAAAAGCGGCAGCGGCTCAGATGTGGCAAACAAGGGTGGAAAGCAAGAATGAAGGAGGCTCTACATCAAGCATTTAGCTTAACGGGGTTATTGTGGCTTAGCGTTTCAATAATTGGCTACATTATTGCCCTTTGGGTGAACAAAAAATGCAAAGGTCACCCGCTAGCGCATCCCATTGTCGTTACCGCGCTGATTGTGTCAGCTGGCCTTTATTTAACTGAAACAGGGGTTACTGAGTATCAACAGGCGGCTTCTTTGTTGCATTGGTTGCTAGGGCCTATCACTGTGGCATTAGCACTACCCATTTACAGACAATGGCAAAAGCTAAAGCACTACGGCTGGCGGTTAATGGCGAGTATTGCTTTTGGTGGCATACTCGCGCCTTTCACCGCGTGGCTTACTTTGTTTGCACTAGATGCACCGCGTGCAATACAAATTACCATGTTAGCTAAATCAATCACCACGCCCCTTGCTATGGAGTCGAGTGCGCAGGTTGGCGGCATTCCCGCATTGGCTGCCGTCTTTGTCATTGTGACGGGTGTAGTTGGAGCCATTGTGGCTACTGGTGTGTTTGCGGTCCTCAATGTACAAAATCGACAGGCGCAAGGTATTGCTATGGGCACGGTGGCCCACGCAATTGGTACAGCCAAAGCTATTCAAATGGGGGAAGACGTGGCGGCGATGGCGACTCTGGGCCTTTGTGTAAATGGTATATTTACTGCGTTGGCACTACCTGTCATTTTTGGTTTCTTTGTTTGAGAGCTTTTTTCGTAACTTGGCGTTCTATCTATTGGTTGCGATTTAGCCTGACCAAGCCTGCAATCACCCGCCTCGACTAAAAGGTGCACAAGCTGCTGTAAAAACGCGTAGCAAAGAATCAAAGCGCCGTGATGTTTGTAAGTAAAAACGTGCTGGCAATATTCCCCAAAAGTGCTATTTCTTAGTGAGGTGTTTCGTATCACTATATACATGGTATCTATTCAAACAAAAAGTAACCGGGTTACAGCGAAGTGTAAGTTAACTCAAATCGTTACTTCAGTTCACAGTAGTTGTGCCGATACAATTGAAATTGCTAGAAAATACCGGCGGTAGCTGGTTTCAAAAGCTAGGTGGTAAAAGAACTTAATGTTTTCTGTACTCGTATGTGACGACTCGTTAGTTGCGCGCAAGCAAGTGGCTAAATGCCTTCCTCAAGATTGGGAAGTGGCCGTACATTTTGCGAAGAATGGTCAAGATGCTCTATCGGCTCTCGCTGAAGGAAAGGGCGATCTTCTATTGCTCGACCTTAATATGCCCGTTTTAGATGGGTACGGCACATTAGAAGCAATTCAGAAACAAGGTCTTAAAACCAAAGTTATTGTTGTGTCTGGTGATATTCAGCCTGAAGCTCATGAAAGAGTGACATCGCTTGGCGCTTTGGACTTTATTAGAAAGCCGGTGGATCCTAAGAAGCTGGCCGAGGTACTAGATAAATTCAACATTCTTCATGTTGAAGAGGAAGAGCCGGAAGAAGTTTCACCGCTAGATCCTGAAATCCGCGATTGTTACCAAGAAATCACTAACATAGCCATGGGGCAAGCGGGGGATCATTTAGCCCGCACCATGAACGTGTTTGTTGAACTGCCTATTCCCAACGTTAATTTAATTGAAGTGTCTGAACTTCACATGATGCTTTCTGATATTGAGAGCCATGAGCAAGTTACCGCTGTATGCCAAGGCTTCTTAGGGCCAGGAGTTAGTGGTGAGGCGTTGTGTATTTTGAGCGACTCAAGCTTTGACGACGTGGCTAAAATACTCAATGTAGAAGGCGAAGTTGATGATCAGCTTCAGTTAGAGCTGCTTATGGATGCTGCGAGTATTTTGATTGGAACCTGTTTAACAGGGCTGGCCCATCAAATGGACATTAACTTCAGCCAAGGTCACCCCATTGTACTTGGTCAACATCGTGCCATCACTGAAATTATCAGCATGAACCAAATAAAGTGGAAGCGAACCTTGGCGATTGAGCTTAGCTATGGCTTGGAAGGCTACAATGTTCAGTGTGATTTGATTTTGTTGTTCACGGAAGAGTCTATGAAAATGATGAATTCTAAACTCGCCCACTTGTTGGAGGATTTTTAATGAGCCAGCATTTAGATGAGTTACAAGAATTTCACTGGATGATGGACATGCTACAAACGGTAGACGTTGGCATTGTCGTACTAGACCGCAACTTCACCGTGCAAGTGTGGAACGGTTTTATGGAAAGTCACAGTGGGCTTTTGCCGAGTGAAGTAAGAGACAAAACGTTATTTTCGTTATTTCCCGCAATCAAACAAGACTGGTTTATTAAGAAAGCTAAGCCCGTTTTCGACCTAAAAACCCGTGCCTTTATGACATGGGAACAACGCCCTTATTTGTTCAAGTTTCCAAACTACCGGCCGATTACAGGTAGTGAGTCATTCATGTACCAAAACATTACACTTTCTCCTCTTACTTCTGCGACGGGTAAGGTGGATTTTATCAGTATGATGATTTACGACATGACTGATGTAGCGGTAGGTAAAAAGCAGCTAGAAGCGCTACAAGTAACAGTGTCTGAAGCGCAAGAAGCAAGCTCACAATCAGATAGAGCAAAGAAAACCTTCTTATAACCGCTACGTGTAACCCGTGAGAGTATATTGTTTATCTTGCGGTTCTATCTACATCAAGTTTTTACTCGCACTGAGCATAGAACAGCGGCACAGAGTGCGATGGGAGTACGTATGCAATCAAGTTCGTCTTCATTTTCAAGCTACCTTCCTCGCACCGTAATACGCGGGCTTGCAGTTATTGGTGGTGCTTTCATTCTAGCAGCCTGCGGTGGTGGCGGAGGCGGAGATGGTGACTCTAGTGGTGGGGGATCTGGCAATGGCAACTTAGTTGTTAATGCAGGCGCTAACGCTACCGTAACGGAAGGCGTGACCTATTCACTAAGTGCACAAGTGAGTGGTGGTGATGGCACGTACACGTACAACTGGAGCGCTTCTCCATCGCTGACCATTACACATGAAGACACCAGCGCTTCTGCAGCGAGTTTCGTCGCGCCGTTAGTTAATAGCGCCACTGAATACACGCTTACCGTCTCGGTAAACGATCAAAGCGGTAATACGGCTAGTGACTTCACGGTAATTACTGTTGCGCCGGTAAACATAGCGCCGGAAGCAAGTATTGATGTGCCTGCGTGGGAAGGCCTTCCAGCAAATACTTTCCCAGGCGGTGTTGAAATTATTTTTGATGGCACGGGAAGCAGCGATACTGACTCATCTACGTCCGATGGCGAAATTGCCGATTATGTTTGGTCTCAAACCAGCGGCACTAACGTTATTACGGGGGTGGAAACGAACCTTTCTACCTTAACAATTACTACGCCTATCGCTAACGAGTCTCAGGAACTCACTTTTCAACTTGAAGTAACTGATAGCGAAGGTGCAACAGACGTAGACACAGTGACAATCTCAGTGCAGTCTGAAACCGAGACACTGCCTGTGGTTGATGCAGGCTTCTCGCAAGGCGTTTTCAGTGGTGAGGTGGTTATTTTGGATGGTGAAGCAAGCACCAGTATTCCCAGTGCTTTACCGCTTACTTATTCTTGGGAGCGCAGTAACAACGTTACATCTAACAATGGGGCAAACACGGGAGTGGCAGCTCGCCCAGTAGATGACAACGATGCACTATCTACGTTTGCTATTGCCCCTTCCGTATCCACCGCGACTGTGGTGGCCTATACACTTACTGTAACAGACGCTAACAACAACAGTGTTGAAGACACCATTAACGTTAGAATACGCCCCATGCCGACGCCGCTATTGAACGACACGGGATTTTTGCAGCAAGCCACAAATAATGCGTTAACAGAGGCACAGCAAAATGATTTTCCTGGCCAAGACGGACAACGCGGAGCTGATATTATTGAACAGAACGGCTTAATTGAAAAAGCTGGGCGTGGTAAAGCCGGCTTCGACTTTACCCGTTTAAATGCCAATGGCGACGAACAAGACGCCAGCGCAGATACGTGGTCGTGCGTTCGTGACAATGTCACCGGATTGGTGTGGGAAGTTAAAACTGACGATGGGGCATTTCAAGATAAAGACTACACCTATTCTTGGTACAGCGAAGAGGTAAATGGCGGTTTTGAGGGCGACCAGACAGGCGCGAATGCAACGTGCTTATTAACCAGCTGTAATACCTCTGCATATGTACAGGCGGTTAACGCACAGGGGCTGTGTGGTTTTTACGACTGGCGGCTACCTACTCACCATGAACTCTTTTCGTTAATGCATTTAGGCATTGCCGACGACGTGGCCATTGATGAAGATTACTTTCTTAACACCGGTGCAGTCTCTACCGAACCCCTATGGTATTGGACCTCAGTGCCAAGTGCTGATGGGGTAAACAGTGATGATGCACAAAATGCATGGGCATTGGATTTTGATTCAGGTGTCGATAACTTTCTTAATAAGTCATCAGCGGCGCGTGTTCGTCTTGTAAGAGCAGGGAGATAGTCATGAGCAATAAAGTTAATAAATCCGCTCAACGCGTACTGAAAAGCGCAGTGCTAACTACACTCAAAATGGTTGCGGCCTCGACGTTGCTTGCTAGTGCATCGCTTTCAGCTTTCGCTCAAGAGTGCTTGTCTGATGGACTAGAAACCACGCCCAACGATAACTTTGAAGCAGTGACTACCAGTACTTTGTTGGATACCACCACAGTTTTAGTATGGAGACGATGTTCCGAAGGGCAAACTTGGGACGGCTCAACTTGCAGTGGTGAAGCGGTGAAGTATACGTGGCAGCAGGCGCTACAACTTGCGCAGCAGGCGAGTAACGAAGACCTGCTAGGATGGCGCTTGCCCAACGTTAAAGAGTTGGCCACCTTAACGGAACGCGACTGCGTACGCCCGGCGATTAATAGCTCGCTTTTTCCTGCAACGCCGCCAGATGATTTTTGGACTTCTACCCCTTCGGCAGATGATCCAGACAGAGCCTGGGTTGTTGCATTCTTTAATGCGAGCCATTCGATTAAAGAGAAAGACCGTTTCATTTACGTACGATTGGTGCGCACCTACACCAACGAATAGGTGTAGATAAAGATCTACACCGCTTCGTATTAGTCTTTCGTCTAGTATCTGACCCTTAGACTTTTTATCAACAAAGCACGCTCTATAATGCGTGCTTTGTTTTTTGGTTTGAACGTCAATTTTAAAGAAAATCGACACTCTTGCTTAGAGCCTGTCGACCTTTGGTGAATAACAAAAGTCTACAGGCCCTAGTATCAAGCTGCGTTTTGAGTAGATTGATAATATCGACATGTTCAACCTGATTTTTAGCACGTTAGACTCATGATGGCTTTTTATTTCCCAGTAAGCTAGCCACAATGTTGGTATGAAAATGATATCGAGCCTTAAGGCTGCCCTTTTTACAATTTGTTTATTCGCTGGACTTAGCACATCGGCGCAGGCTGAATATACCTGTAATATCGATTTTGCTTACGGTATTGCCGTTAATAACGAACAGCTTCGCGTAATGGATAAAACCCGCACCGTAGTTCAGATTAATGACCAAAACCAGCTTTTTGTAGGTGGACGTTGGCAAACCTTGAATGAGCAAGAACGGCAGTGGCTAGAAGAGTATTCTTCAGGGTTACACTATGTAGTACCAAAAATGATTATTTTGGCCACCGAAGGTGTAGATTTAGCTATTGATACCATTGAGCATGTTTACCTAGGCTTAGTAGGCAGTGATCACGACAGCTATGAGCGTTTGAATGCTGCTATGAAGCGTGTTCAAAACCGCGTGAAAGATAAATTCAGGCATGCCAGTGATCATTATTTTATTGGCCCAGGATCACTGGAAAGCGTTGATGAATTCGTGGATAGTGAAATTGAAGCGCAGCTTGAGGAAGCAATTTCTACCTCAGTAGGCGGTATATTATCGGCAATCAGCGGCATTAACACCGGAAGTGGCGAAGTAAATCAAGAGAAAGTAGCGGAAATTACTCGTCAGCTTAATAACGTGGGTGAGCACCTTGATGTAGGTGATAAAGCTACGACATTGCGTAAAAAGGCAGAGTGGTTTTGTGAAAAGCTCAAACGCTTAGACGTAGCGGAAGAGAACCTTCGAGCAAGTGTGCCTGCATTCAAGCCTTACAATATCATTACGCGACATGATAAGAGTGAAAACTAGTTGAAATAAGTATTACGTGTACTAATTCTGGTTAAAGACTGAAAAGCCTGCGTGAGCAGGCTTTTTTGATCTAGCTTTTTGGTTGGCTCTAATGGGCAAGATTATACGAAGCACGACAGCAGAGAGTTGAGATATCTACGTCCTTTAGCAGTTACCTGCCAGTGGCTATCTGAAATAGAAAGCAGCCCTTGGTGATGAGCATCAGACAGTGCGCGTTTAACGTCATCCGTTAACTCAGTACCTGTGAAGTCACTAAAATCACTCATCGGGCAAGGCTCAACTAAACGAAACCTATTCATAAAAAACTCAAACGGCAGGTCGTCTGCACTAACCAGCGTTTGCGTATCTAAATACGGTCGGCTCATTTCCATGTAGCCTCTTGGATGCTTCACTTTAACGGTACGATGAATTATGCCGTTAGCGGCATCGGTAATCTTCCCGTGCGCACCGCATCCAATACCTAAGTAATCGCCAAAACGCCAGTAATTCAGGTTATGGCGGCATTGATGCCCGGCTTTGGCGTAGCCTGAAATTTCGTACTGGTGATAGCCTGCACGCTCTAAGAGGCTGTGGCCTTTTTCCTGTATTTCCCACAGGATGTCGTCGTCTGGCAGTTCTGGCGGCTTTGAATAGAAAGGCGTGTTTGGCTCGATGGTAAGCTGGTACCACGACAAGTGGTAAGGCGTGAGCTCAATGCCTTGCTTCAAATCTGCCATAGCATTCTCTACGCTTTGTTCAGGTAGACCATGCATGAGATCTAAATTAAACGTAGGTAGTCCCGCGCTGTGTGCTTGTTTTACCGCATTTTCAGCTTGGCTCTCATCGTGGATACGGCCTAGCACTTTTAAATGCTTCGGCTGAAAGCTTTGAATGCCCACCGATATTCGGTTTACGCCTGCCTGATAAAAGCCCGCAAACTTACCTGCCTCGACGGTGCCTGGGTTGGCTTCCATGGTTATTTCAGCAGTGTCGCTTAAGTTAACCCGCTGTTTGACGCCGTTTAAGATGTCAGCCATGGCCTCGCTTGAAAACAAACTGGGCGTGCCACCGCCTATAAAGATTGTCTCGACAGGGCGGTCGCCAATGCGTTTGGCATCAATGGCTAAATCGTCCAGCAGGTGCGCCACATATTCTTTTTCGGGTAAATCAGATTTAAGCCCGTGAGAGTTAAAATCACAGTACGGACACTTTTGAACACACCAAGGAATGTGGATATAAAGGCTAAGCGGTGGATTACGCAAAAGTCGCTCTCATATTATCAAGCAAAATCGCTAAGGCGTTGCCGCGATGGCTAATACGGTTTTTTTCGGCTTTCTCCAATTCTGCCGCAGTGCAGCCATGAGTTGGCACGTGAAATACCGGGTCGTAACCAAAACCGTCGTTACCAGAGCGAGCAGTTAAAATTTCGCCTTGCCATTTACCTTGGCTAACTAATGGTACTGGGTCGTCAGCATGGCGCATAAACACTAATGTACAGAAGAAATGCGCTTTACGCTGGGTTTCGCCATCTAGGGCAGCTAATAGCTTGTCAATATTGGTGTCATCAGTTGCATCAGCGCCAGCATAGCGGGCTGAATAGATACCGGGTGCACCGTCAAGGGCGTCGACTACTAAACCTGAGTCGTCAGCAATAGCAGGGAGGCCTGTTACTTGTGCCGCATGACGCGCTTTAATAATGGCATTTTCAACGAATGTTGTACCTGTTTCAGGCACATCAGATACACCTAATTCTTTTTGCGCCACAACGTCTACGCCGTAATCTGCAAATAAGGATGCAAACTCTCGCACCTTGCCTTGATTACCTGTGGCTAAAACAATTTTTTCTGGGAATTTCATTGTGCCAGACTCCTCGTTTTTTCTTTGCTCCTGAAATAAGCTTGAGCACATTCATCGGGTTACTTTAGGTTATTCAGGACGAAGGTTGGGAGTGGTTTGAGCAAACCCTCTGCCGCAGGGATGCGGCAGCGGAGCGCACATGGATGTGTTTACCGCGTGTTTGCGAAAGCCACTCCCAACCTTCGGCCATCGCATCGCTCACCCTCTACGTGCTCGAGTTTTACTTTTTCTTTTTAGGCTTAGCTTTTGCCTTGGCTTTGTCTTTGGCCTTTACTTTTTTCTTTTTGGGGCCAATCTTAGGCGTTTTGTTTTTAGGGCGTAGCTCGTCAATAACGCGAGCTTTAAGTGGTTCGCCCATGTAACGTGCGGTTTTGGCTACCATGTCAAAATCGTGGGCCTCAACCAAAGATATTGCAGTACCTTTGGCGCCAGCGCGGCCGGTTCTGCCAATGCGGTGAACATAAACGTCGGCTTTGCGCGGCATGTCGAAGTTAATAACATGGCTCACGTTAGGCACATCAATACCGCGGGCAGCAACATCCGTTGCCAGCAAGATAGGTACTTCACCACTTTTGAAACGGGCTAGCGCTGCAATACGTTTGTCTTGTGGCATTTCACCCTGTAGCCAGCACACTGGAATATCTTTCGAGGCTAAGAAGTCCTTAAGCATTTGCAGGCGTTCGCGGGTTTTCACAAACACAACCGCTGACGTCGTTGTTTCTTGCTTCAAAATATTCACCAGCAATGCTTGCTTGTGATTCATGTCGTCAGCAAGGTGATACCACTGATGAATTTTGTTCTTCTCTTTGCGCGATGGGTTCGCTTCAATCACTTCAGGATTGTTGAGAATGTCATGAGCGAAAGTCTTAACGCCTTTGCCTTCAAGCGTGGCAGAGAACAATAGGTTTTGCTTGCGCCAGCGCGCTTCGGCAGCAATTTGGTTAACTACCGTTGAGAAACCCATATCCAACATGCGGTCAGCTTCATCAAGAATTAAACACTCGATATCACGGCAATCTGCGGCTTCTTTTTCGATATGCTCAAGCAAACGACCTGGCGTGGCCACAAGAATATCGAGATTCTTGCTTAAGGTTTCTTTATCGGTACCGTAGTTAATACCACCGGTTATTACCCCGCACACAATTTGTGTATGCTTTGTTATGGCTAGGGCTTGTTCATAAACCTGTAGCGCTAACTCGCGGGTAGGCGTTAGGATCAAAATACGTGTAGCACCAGGCTGTCTGCGCGGATAATCAAGTAAAAACTGGCATGCAGGCAATAAGAAAGCGGCTGTTTTACCAGTACCTGTAGGAGCAGAGGCCAAGATATCTCGTCCATCCAACGCATGCGGGATAACCAGTTCTTGAATGCTAGTTGGGGTTTCAAACCCCATATCGGCAGCTGCGTGACACAGTGCTTCGTCTAATTCGAGTTCTTCGAAAGTCATAGTATAAAAAACGCTCTAAATGAATGGGGCGTATTGTAGCATTGCTATACCAAAACATTGAGAAAAACTGGCGTTAAATTCGCACACCGTAGGTAAATACACATTCTGACGCTAACGGGTTGGTACTGTTGGCGTTAAGTAAGTGCAAGTGCGTTAAATCGAGCTTACTCACTTTATCCTCACTTTCAACCCGTGAAATTTCGAAGTAGTAGTTGGCGTACGGTGAATTTGGTTCTTGAAGCTCTAGGTAAGGAAACTGGCGATACTTCCATTTACCCTTTACATCTTCTGAAGATGTGGGCGTTTGAAGTGTGAGGGTATACGTACCGTCTTTATACAGCGTGAGGCGCTCGCCGTTACCACATCCATTGGCGATATAGCTATGGATAAGATCTTGGGCAAGGAGGGTTCCGTGGGGGCGATTGCCGTCAGGAAACACGAACAGCGCCAAAGAGTTTTTAGTATACCAATGATTGCCTTGAGTGAGCGATTGGACACGGTTTATAGAGTAACCCGCATGCTCTGCGATGCTAGTGGTATTGTCGATTGCTTCTGGTGATTGTAGCAGCAATGAATAGAGCAACGTATTTGTAGACACGGATGTAGGAAAATCAAAGTCGTTCACTTCAACATTCAAGCCTTGATCCGTTAACTGTTCAGATAAGGCTTGAACTTTGGACGGCTCAAGATATTTGCCATAAAGGTAGACGGTTGGGGGGCTTGCACATCCACTAACTACAAGGGTAAAAGCTAAAGTTATAAGGTACGTTATTATTGTTTTTTTCACTTAAGAATCTCCAAGCCGATGCCAGATTTTTTCATTTAAAAGGGCGAATTGTTTGTTTAAAGCGAAGCGCGCTTTGAAGTTGTTATTTAACGAGCTGCGAACAAGCAACGAATAACTAGCGAGCAACTGTTGCACAAGAACGCACAAATATAGTTAAGGATTACATTTGTAATCTAAGTTAGATAATAGCGACATGCTTAAGTTGTGTAAACGAAAAATTGTTAGCAAGAAGGTGGGGCAAAGGCTGTGAGGGACGGTACAAGCATAAGGTATATCACAGTGATGTAACCAGTGCGCGGTAATCCCAGCTTTGAAGCACGCCATCAGAGGAGAGGGTAACAACATCACCATCCTTGTTAAGTGTAATAGCGTGAGTGGTGGCTTCGCTTGAGTAGCGTTTAATTTCCCATGAGGCTATCTCTTCGCCAGAGATAGCATGCCATAGCGTCACTACTGATTTGGGTGATGTTGTCATTAGGTAGTCACCGTTTTCTAAAAATAACCCTTTTCGGAAAAAGCGGAAACGTTCCATAAATTGTAGTTCAGACATCACTTCATGGGTGGCGAGATCAATAATTTCGTGGCTGTTCAGCGCATCAGATATAAAAGCTCGCTGAGCTCTATTGTCTAGCACTGAAGCGGTAACTCGACTGCGATATTGCCTTTCCAGCAACACATCGTTTTTGTCTAAATCCCATAGAAACCAGCGCTTATCTATCCCTCCAGAAAACGCATAGTCATTAGAAAAATAGCCTACATGAAGCACTTTCATTGTATTGTGCTGGTATTGCAATGCAGTACCGTTATCAAAATTTAGTAGCAATACGGTACCGTCGGTCATACCAACTAGTGCGCTGTCACCATGGTGAGATAGGGAAGTTGATGACGCTGTGGCGCCGGGATCTTTACCACTAAAATGCCAACTACCTACCACATCACCTGATTGCAAGTTAATCAGTGTAGTGCTCCAATAGCCTGTGAGCGCTAACCATGCCTTGTCTTTGGAAAACGTAATGAGGTGCAGTGACTCTTCATCAAGCACGTCACTATGCCACTTGTAGCGCTCTCGTTTTTCATCAACATCCCAAACAGAAACAGAGGAATCGTCAAAAATGAATGCCGCAAGACGGGCATCGTCTGAAAGCGCAGCATTCCTCACTGGCTCTTGGGTAAAGCGAAACTCGTGAACAGGTAATACGCGCGTCTCTTCAGTGCAACCAGAAAGCGCAAGGAGAACGGTGCAAAGTAAATAAAAAAGTGGTGACGCTAAAGGTGAGAGAAAGCATCCGTTCGTTTTTCTTTCGATCATTGCTTTACCACTATTGATTATTAATCGAGGCAATAGCAGATAACTTTGCTTGGTTAAGCGCGTCTTTTATTTCGGGGCCTTTAACGCCGGTGGCAATGATGTCTTGCACGTTCACTTGTTTGGCGGCAGCTAATGCATTTTCGATGCGCTTTTGTTGTTCTTGCCAATCTACGCCTTTGCTATGAGCATAAGGCGCAAAAGCGCTAAGCAATAATGTAAAACGCTCCTCTCTTCTCCATGCATCACAGCCATTGAATAAGGCGAGGAGGTCGGCGGGAGAGTTCTGCATAGTCAATAGAAAATCTTTGAATTTGCAGGCAAGGATGACAATCTCACTAACTTGGTTCTGCACTTTCAGTCGGCTACATAAGTGCTTCGCATCCTCCTCACCAAGGTGAGAGAGCAGAGCAGTAAATCTTGTTATCAGCCTAGCGGTTTCTGAATTGCTGCTGTCAGGTAATGGGGTTTCTGAACCCGTGTCTTTAACAAAGCTCTCATTTTTAGCCTTTTCTAGATCTACCGCCGTTTTTAATGTTGCCAAAGCAGTATCTAAGTTACTTTCAAGCTCAGTAAACCAGTCATTAAGACCGTGGGCTTGGTTTAATACAGTGAAAAAAACATGCGGTGTTTTCTCTAAAAGACTACGCTTTGTTTCTTGCCATACCCGCTCAGCACTTAGCGTGCTTAACTCGCCGCTTTGCGCCATAGACTGCATAAGTGCCATGGTTTCAGTGGCGATAGTAAACCCTAAATAAGCATAGCGGGTTGCAAACCGAGCAACGCGAAATACGCGTAGAGGGTCTTCACTAAAGGCTTCAGATACGTGGCGAAGTACGCGGTTTTCTAAATCTTTTTTACCACCATAGGGGTCGATGAGTTTTCCATAGTTGTCTTGCGCTATCGCATTAACGGTAAGGTCCCGGCGTAACAAATCTTCTTCCAACGTCACCGAGCTTGACGCATCACATACAAAACCGGTGTAACCTTTTCCTGACTTACGTTCTGTACGTGCAAGTGCGTATTCTTCCTGTGTTTTAGGGTGTAAAAAAACAGGGAAGTCTTTGCCTACTTGGGTAAAACCCTGGCTGAGCATTTCTTCTGGCGTGGCGCCCACCACGACATAGTCGCGTTCAACAACTTTTCTGTTTAACAGTGCGTCACGCACTGCGCCACCAACGAGATATACTTGCATGCTCTTCCAACGATTTTTTAGTCAGTAATACTTTTTTAGATTGGGAATACATCGACTTTTGACGTGTAACGAAAATCAACCTTCCCAAGGTAACAGAGGCGCAGTATAGCAATGTTACAAATAAAATTCGTAGCCACATCGTTATGCGCTTTCACTTCAAGGTTGCGTCTGGTAGTTTAATCGTCGTCAAAAATTAAAACATATAGGCGCTTCAGCAACCATGTATTTGAACTACTTCGGGTTAAATGACAATCCTTTTTCGATTGCGCCTAACCCCGATTATTTGTATATGAGTCCAAGGCACAAAGAGGCCTTGGCCCATTTGACCTTTGGCCTTAGAGAAAGCGGTGGTTTTGTAATGCTCACCGGAGAAGTGGGCACGGGAAAAACAACGGTATCGAGAAAACTGTTGCAGCAGCTACCCGATAATACGCAGGTAGCCATGATTTTGAATCCTACCTTATCCGCCCTTGAGCTATTAGCAACGGTTTGTGATGAGCTAGGCTTGGCTTATACACCTGAAAAAGCAAGCCTTAAGTATTTCACCGATTTGATTTTGTCTAAGTTAGCAGAGAATCATCAGTCAGGCATGAATACGGTACTAATGGTTGATGAAGCGCAGCATCTGTTGCCCGAAGTACTAGAACAACTTCGTTTATTGACCAACCTAGAAACCAATCGTGAAAAGCTGTTAAAGGTGGTATTGATAGGTCAGCCTGAATTACAGCAGTTGTTAAAGCGTAACGAATTACGTCAGCTGGCTCAACGCATTACCGCTCGTTATCATCTGCTGCCCTTAACTGCGCCTGAAGTTAGTGCTTACATAGCACACCGCTTGAGCGTGGCTGAAGGTGATATCAGTATTTTCAGTAAGTCTACATTGCGCGCGGTGCATCAAATTACTGGTGGGATTCCAAGGGTAATTAATTTGCTGTGTGACCGAGCGTTAACCTTATCTTTTACTAAGCAGCATGCGGTTGTGCAAAAGCCTATATTCTTGGCCGCGGCAGAGCAAATTCTAGGTGAAGATGTTGTCAGTCAGCGCGTGCAAAGCCAGCGTAAATGGTATCTCGCATCGGCGTTTGTTTTGGCCATCATATTCGGCTACGGGTTAGGGAGTTTGTATGTCTAATATCGTCGCCATTGACCATTTAAAACCCGGTATGGTGATTGTTCAAATTACCAAGCAAAATGGGCCAGTTAAAATTAGAAAGTCGGGTTTAGTGACAAGCGATGCTATGGTGCAGGGCTTGTCTGAAATGGGCGTGCAAGAGGTCGAAATAGATCCTGAGCAAACCGTGGAAATAGCGCCGACAGTTCATCATAGAACTCAGACCCAAGCTTTGCTTCGGGGCGAGCACGACACTACCGCCAAATTTGATAAATCCCTAAACGAGCAGTTTAATCGAAGCTTGTTCTTACCCACAGTGGAAGGGCTTCCGTCAGCATGGAAGCTTTATACCAAGCAAGTTGCGCTTTTTGCCGTCGTTATTCTTGGCGGGTTATGCATTGGCTTTTCCGCCGCTACGGCAAAACGCTGGTGGCCAATGCTAACTGCACCCGCTTCTGTACCGGTGGCAGACTCTGAAAGCTCAGTTTCACAGGTTGAAGCAAGCGGAGGCGCTTCAGCGCTTACGACCACGCAAAGTAGTAATGAAGCACCAGGCACTTCAAGCAACAAAAGTGAACAGGTATCTTCTAACATTCAGGGAAGTGGGCAAAGCGCAGGTTTAAATGAAACTGCTAACACGGCGGTAAATGCAAACATGAGTAACGGCGGTGCAGCTCAGCAAGGCACGCAAGCGAACGCTATGGTAAATAACCAGTCTGTTGGCAACTTAGCTGCAACGCAAAATACTGATTTAGGTGCAGTTCCAAATACAAACCCAATCACAAATACAAACCCAAACACAACAGGTACTCAGAATCGCTACAATAACGACGTGTCCCAACGTTCTGGCGCCGAGCCAAGTAGTGGATATGAGCGTAGCTCTTCAACAGATTCAAGACAAACTGAGGCATCAGCGGACTACGAAGGGAAAGTATTAAACGAAGCTGCGTCTCCATCTGACGTATCCGTGTCACCAGAGCTCATGGCGCGTTTTAATGCTGCCGTTGAAGCGCTAGACTCAAAGGCACAAGATAATACACCCGCTGAAGCGCAAGCAAGGGTGACGGTTAAAGACGAACTACCCCGTGTAGATCAGTTACCCGTTCGTTTGTTAACACGACTTCCTACCATGAATTTTAGCGCGCATATGTATGCGTCTCGTCCTGCCGATAGATGGGTGAGAGTCAATGGCCGTCAAATAGGTGAGGGCGACTGGATTGCCGATAGAGTGCAAATCGTCAATATTGAAGCGCAACGTGTGGTGCTTGCTTTCGAAGATGAGATTTTTACTATGGCAGCATTAACCGATTGGTAATTACTATCTGTTAGTTACAAAATGTGTCGTCCTAATATAGGTTGACAGTTATTAGGCCAGCTCTCGAAGCTGGCCTTTTCTATTATGCACTGCGTTAGGCGTTTCCATATCTAATGCTAAGTGCGGTCTCATTTCATTGTAAATATTG